>DLVK01000346.1:0-3259 GCA_003444235.1 Rhodospirillaceae bacterium | reverse complement strand
TCGAACGTATGGGGTTCACATGCTGCCAATGCGCGGGCTGGATGACCGGGGCACACCTGGTAACGCCGGAACCGGTGATGACCATGACCGAGCAAATCGAAGCTGCGCGGAAAGTGGCCGAACAAGTTGATATCCCGGTGATTTCCGATGCCGGCACAGGTTACGGCGAACCCGTCCACATTATGCGCACGGTCAAAGAATTCCACCGCGCCGGCATCGCGCGTATCAATATCGAAGATCAATTCTTTCCCAAGCGTGCCTCCTATCATCGTGGTCTGGAACATGTTGTCGAGTTCGACGAGTTTAAGCGCCGCATCGAGTTCGCTCTGAAATCACGGGAAGTTAACAATGCCGACATTCTGATTTCCGGGCGCACCGATGCTGGTAATGCCGTCAACGGTTCTTGGAAAGAAGCCGCTCGCCGAGCTCGGGCTATGAAGGAAATGGGTGTCGATTCGATCCAGCCAATGACCCGAACCAAAGACTGCATGGAAAAATTCCGACAGGAATTTCCCGACGACGACGTAACGCTTTCGACCACGACCTATTTTAACGGTCTTCCGATTGAGGAAATCCGCGCTTACGGTTTCCAGATGATTTCATACCCCCTGGCAACCATATTGGCCTCCGTCGCGGGCGTTATCGATCTTTGGAAAGGCGTACAGGAAACCGGCATTGCTTCATTCGATGTCGATAAGGCGAAAGCGGTGCGCGAGGAGATCGAAGACGCAATCGGGCTTCCCGATATGTGGGAAGTGGAACGGCAGACGGTCGAATACGACAATCAGCATCTCGAAGGTCGTCAGGTCGCCGGCTACTCAGGTTATGAGCAGAAAAAAGAGAAATAAACTGCCACGCGGGAAATTAGCGCGACCGAGCCGAACCCCGTCGCGCTCTGGTAAAGGTCTTGTTGCCGGTACTCGCCATCGGGCTTGAAATAGAGTTTGGCCCGGTATCGAATTTGCCCGGATGTGGCTGAGATTGTTGTTTTTCAGACATTTCCTTACGCCGTTTGGCTTTCTTGGCAGCGTTCGCTTTCGCGCGCTGGCGAGCCTTAGCTTTCGTCATGTCGTTTGCCTTTTAAAAGTTGCGACAGATGCCAGATAGCCTAATAGTTCGGCCGGAAGTGTACGAGCAAATTCTTGGCTCGCAGCTGATTTTTTGAGCTTCCGACCATCTCCGCAAGTGTCCTCGGCTAAATTTCGATCACCATGCCATCGAATGCGCATTCCTCGGGTACATCGTCGCGTACTGCATACATTTCGCGACCCAGATGAGTGAAAACCGTCCGCTTGGCACTGATTTCTCCCCAATGTTCTTTTAGTTCCGGATAATTCATATGAAACCGGATGGGTTTTTGGTGGTAATAGCATTCGGTGATGAATAGATCCGCGTCAGCCGCCAATGTCGGTATATGCTCGTTCCATTCGCCGTCACCGGTATAGGAAATCACCTTGTCGGCAACCTCGATTCGTACCGAGGTTGGGTTCGTCCCGACCGTATGGATCGCGGGATACCGAGTAATCGTAAGGTCGTCCACGCTGTGGGACTCCAGCAGGTCCGTTTCGACATAGCTAAGTTCGAATTTCGGTTCCATCACATGCATGCCCGGAAACAAAACCTCATTGACCTCCAACATCCGCGTTTCTGTGTCGCGCGGTCCAATGATGGTAAGCGGCTTCGTCCTTTTCGCGGCCAGCATGCCATCCATCAACATGTATGGAATTCCACCTACGTGATCGCCGTGAATATGAGTCACAACGATTGTATCGATCGAGGTGTGGTCGATTTCCAATTTGTTTAGGGCGATCAGGCTACTGGCACCAAAATCGATGGCGAAGCGAATTCCCGGCGCATCGACCAGGATACAGGTCTGAAACCTCCCCCCGACGCCGAACGCATCGCCGGACCCGACGAATGTCACCCTTACAGTCATTTACATAACTCGCGATATTGGCGGCTTCATACGACAGTTATATGACAATCTAGTCGCGGCGCACGCACATTGGTTTGAATCGGCCGAATTCCGATCATACCGCCTCGAACAGGCCTAGCAGGATCGCATATCGACCTGCCTTGGCGATGCTGACCAACAGAAGGAACAGCCAGAAACGCACACGCATGAGGCCCGCCGCCAAGGTCAACGGGTCTCCAAGGATCGGCACCCAGGCAAACAAAAGACTCCAAACTCCGTACCGATTGAACCAATCCGTGGATTGCGCCAATCGTCTCGGAGACACCGGAAACCAGCGATGGTCCCGCCATCTGAGGGAATACCGCCCCAACACCCAGTTAACGACGGCACCAAAGACATTACCAATGCTGGCGAACAACAAAAGCCAATACGAATTGAAGTCACCACTCGCCGCCATTGCCAGCAGCAATGCCTCTGAAGAAAAAGGCATGATAGTTGCCGCCAAAAAGGCGCTGAGAGTTAATACACCGTAGCCTTGAGCCATGCCCCTCAATAAAAACGAAAAAACGGCCGGACGCTACAGCGTCCGACCGGAAAATGAGAAGTTTCCCTAATTCAGTCTAATTCACGATGTGATAAACAGGCGCTTTTTCCATATCCCAGCTGTTGCTTTCTTTGTCGTAGCGCGACAGCGTGAAACAGTGCCAATCTTTATCGTCAAGCTTGGGATGATCTCCGCGATAATAGTATCCCGGCCACCGCGTTTCCTGACGGAAAAGCGTATGCTGGGTCACGCATTCAGAGGCCAGCACACGATGGTGCAGCTCCCAGGCACGTTGCAATTGATGCAAATCTTCAGCACCGAGATAGTGAATATCTTCCTTCAGCATCTCAATCAGCTCTAGCCCGCGCTCAAGGAGCGGTGCGTTGGTCACATAGCCAACAGTTAGGCCACCTGCATATTCATCCATTATTTTTTCAAGCCGCTGCAATCCCTGGATCGGCAACATATAGCTCGGCGAAACGGTGCCGGCGACAATCTCGTTGCGGCCAACCCGATAATTTTCCAAGGGTTGGAAGATAACCTCTTCCAAATCGCGATATTCCTCTTCGCTGACCTCGGGCTGATCCTTGAGGTCGTTGACATAATTAACCGCGGCCTTGGCGGCGATACGGCCTTCGGTGAACGACCCGGATGAGAATTTATGAGCCGTGCCACCAATGGTGTCGCCAGCGCCAAAGAGGCCATCGACGGTCATCATCCGATTGTAACCCCATTGATACTCATCGGGCGCGAAATCCTCCGGACCACTGGCCCAAGCTCCCGAACAGGTTGCATGGGAA
>DLVK01000231.1:0-2846 GCA_003444235.1 Rhodospirillaceae bacterium | reverse complement strand
TACGAGACCTCAACGCGGACCGCGATTAGCGACATGATCATGGCCTCGATCTCTAAATTTCGGGGTAACGGTATCGCCGGATCGCGGCGAGTGCTCGACCTGGCCGGCGACGGCGCAAACAATTTCGGCATGCCGGTGACGAAGGCTCGCGATTACGCGATAGATCAAGGGATTGTAATCAACGGAATTCCGATTCTGAGCACACACTATGACGGTTTCAGATTTACGACCGCGCAATATCTCGATACGTACTTTCTTAAGTGCGTTATCGGAGGCGCTGGAGCATTTGTTGTCGTTGCCAGTGGGTTCGACGATTTCGCTCGTGCGATCAAACGAAAAATGATTCTGGAAATTGCCGGCCGGAGGCCGGTGGCAGCGGCAATGCTCCCTCGGCTTCGTGCAAATCAGACCGTGCACCGGGTCCAGGCGAAAGAACCGATACGCCGTATCGATCCCCATTGCCTGATCGGCGAAGAGCGTTGGCGTACCCGCGACTGGGCCGAGGATTGGTGAGTGGCTTGACCCGCCTTCGCGGAAGCGGGCACTCTCCGGCCCAACAAGAACAGCAGTTACAAGGGAGAAGCCGCCATGGTTGCCGGCGAGACCGTCATCTACGAGGTCAAAGATCACATCGCTACTATCACGCTGAACCGACCGGAAAAGCGGAACGCTATCAACCGGCCGATGCGGAAAGAGGTGGAAGAGGCTTTCAAGGACGTCAAATATAACGACGACGTTTGGGTTGCGATTATAACCGGCAACGGTCCGGTGTTTTGTGCGGGTAAGGATTTGCTCGAGCCGAGGCGCGAAGAAGACGGCATCGTGATGTCGAACGATCAGCTCTACGAGTTTCACCGCAATATCTTCAAACCCTTTATCTGTGCCCTTAACGGGCCATGTTACGCCCAGGGCGGCGGGTTCGCATTAAATTCGGATATCATCGTAATGGCCGACAATTCCTCGCTCGGCTGGCCCCAGGTAATGCGTGGAATATCGTCGGTCTCCGGCCCGGTGATGGCGGCAAAGAATATCCCCTGGCAAACCGCGATGTCCTACATCCTGCGCGCCAAGCCGATCCCCGCCGAGGTTTGCCATCAATTCGGCGTTTGCAACGAAGTGGTGACGCTGGATGAGCTCATGCCGACCGCGCTCAGGTGGGCCGAGGAGATCAACGCGTGCGCCCCCTTGGCGGTTCGCGGAATCAAAGAAGCCGCGCGGCGCGGCTGGGATATGAACTATCACGAGCAGGTGTACCTCGCCCGCGACATCGCCGATCGCGTGCTCCACAGCGAAGACGCGAAGGAAGGGATCGATGCCTTCCGCGAAAAACGCGCGCCTGTCTGGAAAGGTTTCTAGGTATGTCTGACGGGAGTGACGCTAAGGGGTCACCGCCCCTGAGCGGGGTGCGTGTCCTCGACATGACTCAGGTGATTGCCGGGCCGTTCTGTTCGACCATGCTTGCGGATATGGGCGCCGAACTCGCCAAAATCGAGCGCGCCCATGTGGGCGACGATACTCGCCATATGGGTCGCTACAAGGATCGCGGACCCGAAGACCAGGATTACTTTTTCGCCAACAACCGCACGCGGCGGAGTATCGCCCTCGACCTTAAACAGAAAGCGCACCAAGAGATCGCACAGGCGCTTGCCTGCGAGGCGGACGTGTTCGTCGAGAACTATGCCCCCGGCAAGGTTGGAGTGCTCGGGCTCGGTTGGGACGAGCTACACGCGCTCAACCCCAAACTCGTCTATTGCTCGATTTCGGGCTTTGGGCAGACCGGACCCAATAGTGGCCGCCCGGCGCTCGATCCGATCGTGCAAGCAGCTTCGGGGCTGATGAGTGTCACCGGCGTGCCCGATGGGGAACCGATGCAAATCGGAGCGCCGGTCGCCGATGCTATTTCCGGCATGTATGCGGCTTACGCTATCGTCAATGCCATCCGCGTCGCCGAACGCGACGGCGAGGGCCAGCATATCGATATCAGCATGCAGGATGCGATGATCGCCGCGTTGGGCCCGCGCATGGGTCAGACGTTGAACGCGCATGAGCAGCCGCCCCGTGTCGGCAACGCAAATCCGCTCCGTGCGCCGTCCGATATCTACCAAGCGAGCGACGGGGAATATGTCAGCATTATTTGCCACAATGACGGTTTCTGGGCCGGCATTTGCCGCGCGCTTGGCAAGCCCGAATGGGAAGCGGATGAGAGCCTAAGGAAGATCGCCCAACGCACAGCGCGCCGCGACGAGGTGAACAATATGGTGCGTGAGGTTATCGCTACCGGGCCTGCGGATGAGTGGATCGAAAAGCTCGATGCGGAGCGGGTACCGGTTTCCAAGGTCTACGATTATGCGGGCGCGCACGCGGATCGCCAGGTTGTCCATCGCGGTCTGATCCGCGATTTCGATCATTCGAAATCAGGACATATCCGCATCATCGGCCCGCCCTGGATATCGACCATGGCCGAACCGGAATTCACCGCGCCACCGCTATTGGGGCAACATACGGCAGATGTGCTGGTGGATTGGCTGGGCTGGGACGCTGATAAGGCAGAGGCATTCGCCGACGAAGTGGGTGCGGAGACGCCCTAACTCGGCGCTTGCACCTTCATGAAGGGCTTGTCGCCATGGTGCCTCGCTTCGAATTCTTTGATCTCATCCATATATTGGGTGGTGAGTGCGATATCGTCCATGCCTTCCAATAGGCAGCGGCGCTTCAGCGGATGCATTTGGAATTCGTATTCGGTGCCGTCGGGCGCGATCACTTTCATTTCCTCAAGGTCGACGGTGATCGTCGCGCCCACATTATCGAATAGTTGTCCGCGCAGATCCTGACAGGCCTCTTGCGAT
>DLVK01000167.1:0-3867 GCA_003444235.1 Rhodospirillaceae bacterium | reverse complement strand
CCCCAGCCATCGACGCGACCTTCATAGGCATGCGCATTGTCCCAATATCCGATCTCGTGCACGTAACGTCCGGTGGCAAAGCTGGCACGGGCCGGAACGCAAATCGGCGAATTAGTATAGGCGTTGGTGAAACGGGTGCCGCCTTCGGCGAGTTTGTCGATGGTCGGCGTTTTTACGAATGGATGCCCGTAGCAGCCGGCAGATTTCTGCTGGTGCTCGTCGGACATGATGAACAGCACGTTCAAGGCCATGAAACGGTTCCTCCCTCAAGGATACTTCGCTCTATTCTACCACGTTAGAAGCGACTGTCAGGACCGACGTCGGGCTGATTGTCCGGGTGCGCTTTTTCGAAAGCGGGATGCGCGAGACAGTTATCGACGATGCGTTTCAGGGTCGGTGTTGCGGAAAAATCGGCGGTGCGATAACTGCCTTGGTAGAAATAAGGGACCAGAAAACAATCTGCCGCGCCCGGTGTATCACCGTGAACGAATTCGCCGGTCATCGGGTGATCCGAAACGAGGTTTTCTAGCATTTCGAGACTGCGCGGGGTCCAGTAGTCGTACCATTCCTTCAATATCTCGAGCCCGAAGCGTTCCTCGACATAGTCGCGAATGCGGCGGCCTGTGCGTTGCTGGGCCTCGCAGGTGCAGGTCAGGATAAATCCACGAACGCGCGCGCGTTCTGCCGGATCGGCCGGGTAAAGCGGCGGAACGGGATAGGCTTCTTCGAGATATTCCACGATCGCCATGGTTTGAAAGATGCGGTGACCGCTATCTTCAAGCACGGGCGCTTGGCTATTGGGGTGTATTTTGCGGTATTCGCTGCTGTGCTGTTCACCGTGGCCGAGATCGACCGGCGCGTATTCCCAATCGAGACCCTTTAGATTGAGAGCTATACGAACACGGTAACTCGACTGAGATCTCCAGTAATTATACAGCTTCATTAATTATTTCTCATATATTACTTCATAACCTACGGTATCGCAATCAATATAAATATCTGGTTTATTCGTAGAAACTACAATTTTTCTAAATCCATTTTTGTCTTTACATATTTTTACTATTTCATGACATAGGGTTTCTTGTAAATTGAAATGCTTTTGCTTTGCGAGTTCTTCGATTTCCGTGCGAAGGAAGTCGTAATTCACCGTATCTTCGATTTCGTCGCTGGTGTCCAAACTGTCATCTTCGAGGTGCATTTCGATATTTATTACGACCGTCTGCGGTTTCGCCTTTTCGAATTCGTGGATTCCGATGGAAACCGGCAGGGCGAAATCCTTGAGGAAGAATTTTTTCGACGTCACGGGCACGGCGGAAGCGCTTTCGATATTTAGGTCAAAAAGGCGATGTCGCGGGGCAGCTTTTGCAGGCGTTGCCCCCCATCGATGGTGATGATTTCGCCGGTCATGGCCGGACAGTCAAGGATAAGCTTAAGTGCGGCAACGATCTGGTCCGGCGTGCAGCCTTGATTGAGCGGGTTGGTGGCATGGGCCTTCTCGAAACGGGTCTCCGATTGTTCGCCGGAGAGAAGCGTGATGCCGGGCGCGATAGCGTTGACCCGGATTGCCGGTGCCAGCGCCATGGCGAGGGTTTCGGTGGCTCCCTTAAGACCGAACTTGCTGAGTGTATAGGAGAGATAGTCGGGGTTGGGGGACAGCACCTTGTTGTCGAGAATGTTGATGATATTGCCCGTCTCCCCATCGGGAATTCCTGCGGCGAAGGCGCGCGCGAGGAGCATCGGCGCGCGCAAATTGACCGCATGGTGTTTGTCCAAGGTCTCGGCATCGAGACTGTCGAGCGCGTCATATTCGAAGATCGATGCGTTATTGACGAGGCAGGTGAGCGGGCCGGCAGCTTCATTGCACGCAGCGACCAATGGTCCGATCGTCGTTGGATCGGCAAGGTCCGCCTGTAGTGCCGTCGCTTGCCCCTCCGCATCAATAATTTCTTTGGCCACGCTCTCGGCTTCGTCTTTGGAGCTGTTGTAGTGCACACACACATGCCAGCCTTGCTCGCCCATTCCTTTGGCGAGAGCAGCGCCAATGCGCTTGGCGGCGCCGGTGATGAGCATTGTGCCCGTCATGATCAATCGAGCAGGTCGAGGCCCAGAGTTTTCGCACACCAACGCCCGGCTGCAATCAGACGAGCCTCGTCATTGAGTGGGTCGACGAGCTGGATGCCGATCGGCAATCCGTTGGGGCCCTTGGTTACCGGGAGATACAGGCATGCGGTTCCGAGTAAGGTCCAGGCCCGGTTGAACATGGAATCGCCGGTGGACGTAAGGCCTTTCGGCGCTTCGCCGGGTGCGCCAGGCGTGAGTAGGATTTCGCCGGGCTCGAACATATTGGGCAGGTTGCTGCGGGCATGTTCCAGCAGACCTTCGGCTTCTCCCCGTTCTTCCGGCGTGACGTCGAAACCGCGCGTGATCAGGCCTTGGAACGGCTCGCTCAACAATTCCCGATGGTTTGTCCACTCGGGCTGGAATTCCCGGCACGCTTCGATCGCCATTACGACCCGCTGCATCGCCTGCAGATTGTCATAGGGCTCGTCGAAGGCGTAATCGCGTATCGGTGCACCGGCGGCGCTGAACTTCGCCGCACAATCTTCCAATAAATTCTGCACGTATTTTTCGGCAACGTCCCATTGCGCCGTGCGGTGGAGCAGTAAATTGGGTGCGCCATTATCGGTGACGGTTACCGGTTCGCGTCCGGCGAGCGCGGCGGAAAGCGGTGCCACGTCGTTGATGCTTCGGACCATAAAGCCGACCGTGTCCAGGATCGGCGAGAGGGGTTTGACACCGGTGGTGTCGTAGCTGCCATAAGCCGGTTTGTAGCCCACCGTGCCGCAATAGGCATTGGGGCGGATAACAGAGCCGCCGGTCTGAGTACCAAGCGCGCCATGGACCATGTGATCCGCAACTGCCGCTGCCGAGCCCTGTGACGATCCACCCGGCGTGTGTTCCGCGTTGTGCGGATTGGTCGTGGGTCCAGGAAAGGTGGAGGCAAATTCGGTGGTCACCGTTTTACCCATAATCACCGCGCCCGCCGCGCGCAAGTTGGCGACGCAAGCAGCATCGTTCGCCGGACGATGATCCTTATAAATCGGCGAGTTGCATTCGGTCGGCATGTCCGCGGTGTCGATGATGTCTTTGATCCCGATGGGTACGCCATGCAGGAGGCCCTGCGCCGGCTTGGCATCGCATTCGCGGGCTTGGGCGAGGGCGAGGTCGGGGTCGAAGAACGCCCAAGCCTGGACGGTGCACTCGCGGTCGTCAATTCGATCGATGCAAGATTGCACCAGCGCTTCCGATGTCAGCGTACCGGCGGCAATGTCCGTTGCTGCTTGGTTCAAAGAAATTTCGTTCGGTGCCGTGCCCGCCATGCTCCCCCTCCTTTTATTCCGTTTTATAGAGCGCTACCTTGTACCACGGGCATTCAAGGGGAAACAGCGGATACGCGCCCATGGCAGAGGACATTTTTACAGCTGACGTCAAGTTCACACCGTTCTGGTGGTTGGCGGCACCGCGGCCGGATGAAACCGTGGCGAACGTACCGCACACAGCGGATGTTGCGGTCATCGGTGCCGGCTATTCAGGCCTTTCAGCGGCATTGACCATCGCCCGGGACGGGCGCAGCGTCGTCGTTCTGGAGGCCGACCGACCAGGCGAAGGGGCAAGCTCTCGAAACGGTGGCGCGGTCGGCGCGACGTTGCGTCACTCCTTTGCCACGCTGAAAAAGATGCATGGGCTCGAAACCGCGTTGCGGTTCTATCGCGAAACGCGGGCCGGCCGCGCTTGGCTCAAGGACTTCATCGCCAAGGAAAGGATCGATTGTGATTTTCATCCGGTCGGTCGGTTCATCGGTTGCCA
>DLVK01000323.1:0-4097 GCA_003444235.1 Rhodospirillaceae bacterium | reverse complement strand
CTTGTGGCCGCTGGCAACGAAACAGTCGCGCGAGAATATCATGCGGGTCTAGCGACAATGCTCGGCATGGAAGCGGCAATGGCGGCGGGCAAAGGGTTCACTGCGGAAGATCGAATTTTCGAAATGTCCGGTGGTTTTTGCGAAACCTATGGCGGAACCGACGGTGCGGATATCGTCGAAGGACTTGGTGACGAATGGGATATCGTCACCGATATGGCTATCAAGCTGATGCCCGGTAGCCATTTCAATCATGCCACCGCCGAAGCTGCGGCAACCGCGGCAAAGAAGGCGGATGCTAGCCTGGATGAAATCGCCAGGATCATCCTTTCACGGCCCGGGCTAAAGAAGTTCGCCGGGCCGCGCCATCCGGAAAACCTGATCGATATGGCACACAGCACGGCGTTCTTCCTCGCCGCCGCGGTCGCCGATCGAGAATTCGGCTGGGATCACGCGACACCGGAGAAGATCCTGGACCCTGCCATCCACCAAATGATCGAAAAGACCGAGGTAGGCCCCGAACCGACGGAGAATGTCGACGCTTATCGCCAGGGTGCGACCGTCATAATCGAGACGGCAGACGGCGGTCGATTTGAGGAAACCGTGCTGGTCCCGAACGGGGCTGGATGTCGAGGGATCGACTGGGCCGATGTCGATTCAAAATATCGCGCGTTGGCTCCGGCGGCACTTGGGACGACAGAAATCGAGGCTAGTCTCGACCTAATCCACGAGTTTTCTAAGCTAGAAGACGTTTCCCGTTTCAGCGAATTATTACGCTAGGCCGGGCTGCAAGAATCGGGTGTCGGCCGGTCCCGCAAAGGCGCTAGTGTATTTTCATGATGGAACAGACCGAACAAAACGCAGATTTTGCGACCGTAGAAAAAGCCATTCATTGGTTGACGGATCATTACACCGAGCAGCCATCGCTCGACGAACTAGCAAGCGAGCTTGGTATGGACAGTTTCAAGCTGCAGAAACTGTTTAGTCGTTGGGCCGGCGTAAGCCCGAAGAAGTTCGTGCAATATCTAACGCTCGAACATGCCAAGGACTGCCTTGCCGCCAGCGATAGCGTCATGGAGGCATCTTTCGATGCCGGTATGTCAGGCCCGGGCCGTCTGCACGATCTTTTCGTCACAATAGAGGCGATGACACCGGGAGAATGGAAACGTCCGAACAACAAGGTGGAAATTTCCTATGGTTGGCACTCGAGTCCATTCGGCAATTGTCTGATCGCGGCTACGGACCGTGGAGTTTGCGGATTAGCTTTCGAACTCGGGGCAGGCCGGCGCGCTACCGAAGAGAATTTGTTCGCCCCCTGGAAGGGGGCGTCGCTCGGTGAGGATAGGGGGGCGACAGCGGTTTACGCCGACCGAGCCTTTGCAGCGGGCGGCGACGTCCCGGTCATGTTGCACGGTACCAGTTTCCAGCTCAAGGTTTGGGAAGCGCTGCTTAAAATTCCACCATCGAAACTGGTCAGCTATGACGGGCTCGCACGCGCTATCGGCAAGGCTGGCAGCGCGCGGGCGGTTGCGGGTGCCGTGGCGCGCAATCCGGTTTCCTGGCTGGTGCCCTGTCACCGGGTCATCCGCGCGACCGGCGTAATCTCGGGTTATCGTTGGGGGTCGCCCCGCAAGCGCGCAATGTTGGCGTGGGAAGCGGCGAGTGCCGAACCTATGCTTTAAGCGGCGTTTAGGCCGCCCCAGGCGATGAAGTTTGAATTGAGGAAATCGCTTTTGCGATACCGGAATGGGCTCCCATCGGGATTTGTGACCTTGCCGCCGGCCGCTTCGAGCACCGCGTGCCCGGCGGCCGTGTCCCATTCGCAGGTGGGGCCGAAGCGAGGATAAATATCGGCTTTGCCCTCGGCCACGAGGCAGAATTTGAGTGAGCTGCCCGCTGCCAAGGTGTCATTGACCTCGTAGGGTTCCAGGAAGGTGTCCATTTCGCCGCCTTTGCCATGACGCCGGCTGCCGACGACGGTGATGCCTTCCTCGGGCGGTGTGCGAACGGTTATGGGGGCGACGTCGTTGCCGGTTCGGCGATGAGCGCCGACCTCAACGGCTCCCCAATAGCTGGTTTCCAACGCCGGCGCATAGACCACGCCCAGCACAGGCCGGTCATCTTCGATCAGGCCGATATTGACGGTGAATTCGTCGTTTCGATTGAGGAACTCCTTGGTTCCGTCGAGGGGGTCGACCAGCCAGTAATGAGTGCCATCCAGTTTCGGAACATTGCCAGCAGCCATTTGTTCCTCGGCGACCGCTGGAATATCGGGCGTGAGGCGCGCAAGCTCTTCGAGAATAATCGCTTCGGCGGCGAGATCGGCTTCGGTTACTGGCGAAAAGTCGTCCTTGGTTTTGTATTCGAAGTCCGTGGCATAGATTTCCATCACTGCGTCGCCGGCCCGGTCGGCAAGTGTTACCAGGTCAGGCAAAAGTCTATGTAGGTCGGTCATGAAGTGTCTCGAATGGCGCGCCAGACTCGCTCCGGCGTCAAAGGCATATCAATATCGTTAATTCCGAGCGGTGCCAACTCATCGAGCACCGCATTGACCACCGCTGGTGGGGCGCCCACCGCGCCGGCTTCGCCTGCACCTTTGACGCCGAGATCGTTCGTGACGCAAGGCACATCTTCCTTAATCGCAAGATCGATAGGTGGCAAATCGTCAGCGCGAGGCAGGCAATAATCCATTAGTGAACCGCTCAACAATTGGCCGGTGTCCGGATCATAGTGGCAATCTTCGAGCAAGGCTTGGCCAATGCCCTGAGCTATCCCGCCATGCACTTGGCCGGCTAAGAGATTTGGATTGAGAATGGTCCCGAAATCATCGACGACCGTATAGGCAACAAGCCGCGTGCGACCGGTCTCGCGGTCGATCTCTACTTCCGCCATATGACAGCCATTGGGAAATGTTTGCGCCGCGCCGACGAATCTATCGCTGGCGCTCAAGCCGGGTTTGTCTTCGGCGTCGATATGTTTCTCGTCCTCTGCGGCCACGGCGGTTTCTGCGAGGCCAAGGGCGCGGTCGGTCCCGGCAATAGTGAAGCGGCCGTTTTCATATTCGATGTCCGCTTCGGCGGCTTCCAACACGGAGGCCGCGATCCGTTTGCCCTTTTCGATCACCGATTCAATGGCGTTGATACAGGCATGTCCGCCTTCAGTGAGAGCACGTGATCCACCAGTCCCGCCGCCGCGTGACACGGTATCGGTATCGCCCTGGTAAAAATGAATGTCCTCCACCTCGACGCCCAATCTATCGGAGACTATTTGTGCGTAGGCGGTTTCATGCCCTTGGCCGTTACTCTGATTACCCAGCATGACCGAAACGGACCCGTCATTTTCAATACGGATCTCCGCGTATTCTCCCGGACCTTTTCCGCAGGATTCGACGTAGTAGGACATGCCGAGACCGCGCAACATGCCTTGGTTTGCCGACTGCGTGCGGCGTTGCTCGAACTCGGACCGCTTTGCCGTCTTCTGAGCTTCCTCAAGATTGCGGGCGAATTGTCCGCTGTCATATGTATTGCCCATCGGCGTTTCGAACGGCATGGCCTCGGGCGGGATAAAATTTTTCCGCCGTAATTCGGCAGGACTGATGCCTAATTGCCGTGCGGCGCGGTCGATCAAACGTTCGATCACGTATATGGCTTCTGGCCGCCCGGCGCCGCGATAGGCATCGACCGGCACCGTATGAGTGAACAGCCCGTGGACTTCCACATGAATTGATGAGGTTTTGTAGACACCCGCCAGCATGCCGACACCGCAATCGGTGACGATATAGGGTGAAAAGTTGGAAAGGTAGGCGCCGAGATTGGCGTAGGTTTTTGCGCGGAGGCCGAGAATATTGCCGTCCTCGTCGAGCGCAAGCGCGGCCTGGGTGACGTTGTCACGGCCTTGGGTGTCGGCGACGAAGCCGTCCGCGGCCCTTTCAGCGATCCAGCGTACCGGGCGGTTCAGCTCCCGCGCCGCAAACAAGACCAGCGGTTGCTCTGGATACAAAAATATTTTCATACCGAAGCCGCCGCCGACGTCGTCGGTCACGACCCGCATCGCCTCGAAATCCACATCGAATATGTCGCGGACTAGTTGTCTTTGCAGGC
>DLVK01000522.1:0-7506 GCA_003444235.1 Rhodospirillaceae bacterium | reverse complement strand
TGACGGTGACGAATGGGTTATTAATGGCCAAAAAATATGGACTTCTCAAGGGCATAACGCGAATTGGATTTTTGTGCTGTGTCGCACCGAACCGTCGGCTGTGAAACATGCCGGGATTTCCTTTTTGTTGTGCCCCATAGATCAACCCGGGGTTGAGGTCCGACCAATCGTTAACGCCTCCGGTCACCATGACTTCAACGAAGTCTTTTTCAATGACGCCCGCACTCCCAAGGACAACGTTCTGGGAGGAGTAAATAATGGTTGGGCTGTCGCGAACACACTCTTGGCGTACGAACGTGGAGACGATGCGACAACAAACGGAATTAGATATGGAGAAGAATGGCATCGTTTAGTAGAGGTCGCCCGGAGCTACGACAAGCTAGATGATCCCATCATGCGTCAACGTTTCACAGCGGCCTACACCACAACTCAAATCATGAAATACATGGGGTTGCAGACTGTTGCGCGTTCGATGCGCGGCTACAGCCAGGGGCCTGAGTCATCGCTCAACAAGTTGCTTTGGTCCGAACACCATCACCGATTTACAGAACTGGCAATGGACGTAATCGGCATGGATGCCACCGCTCCATCAGGCCGAGATGCAGCTACTGGAGTTGGGGTTGACGACGTCGGATCCCCGTTTTCTTCCCAGGCATGGGTTACCACCTTCATGGGAGCCCGACCTGGGTCGATTTATTCAGGCAGTAATGAAATTCAGCGCAACATAGTAGGGGAGCGAGTCTTGGGGCTTCCCAAAGAACCTCGGGCCGATGCTGGACCCTGGAATGAAACGAAACGCTCGTAATAGCTACTGAATATCTGGAGCGAGGCCCCGCACCACGAAATTAGCTTCACTCTCCAGAGCACGAACTGTCGCGAGGATGTCTTCCTCAGCAAAGCCCTTATCGCGGTAGTTCTCAAGGAGTTGCTGCGTATGGCGACCCATTGGCAACGGAACTTCGATCTCCTCGGCTAGCTCCACCGCCAATCCAATGTCTTTGCATGCCAAAGCATTAGTAAATGAGGGGGCCAAGCGATCGCGGAGTATGGCCCTCGTGCCGCTGCTCCAAACGAAACTAGCGCCGCTGCTTGCTTCAATCACTTCGCGCAACACACTCGGCTCCACACCCGCTTTGCTTCCTAATAGCAACGCCTCAGTGGCGCCCATCATGCCGATAAAGGCCAGCATGTTGTTTACCGCCTTCACCACATTGCCAGCTCCTACTTCTCCGCACCTGACCACTTTCGCGGCAAAGTGCTCCAATATTGGCTCTACGTATCCGAAGGCTTCTTCGGAACCGCCAACCATCACAGCCAAAGTTCCTTTCCGGGCGCCATACACCCCGCCCGAAACGGGAGCGTCAAGAAAATCCAAGTCTTGCTCTACGGCTTGTGCAGCCAGTGAGCGACTCAACGACGGAGAACTTGTGCTGAGGTCCACTACGACCCCGCCAGCCTGCATGGCACTAAAAACACCGCCGTCGCCCGCTACAACGTTTGCAACGTCGGAAGGCATAGGTAATGAAAGAAACACAACCTCAGCGTTCTCTGCAACATCAGATACTGAGGACCCTTGAGTCGCTCCTCCTTCCACTAAACCCATAACTGCATGAGCATCAATATCGAATACAGACAAGTCGTATCCCGCAGCAACGAGATGCGCTGCTATGGGACCGCCCATATTGCCAACGCCAATAAAACCAATACGCATAATGAACCCCCGCCCACAGTTTGGCCCGTGATTACAGGTTGTTGCCACGCAGAATGAGCCGCTGGCCGTGGCATCTCAAAATCTAACGGGTTGCTAGTTCCCCTATTCCAACTTCCACCGTCAATCGGAACAGCGGCTCATTCTGCGCAGAAGCAACCCAACTAAGAGATGTGTATGCAACCAGAGGAAATCTGACTGCGGCTACTTCCCTGACGCGGCAAAGCCTTTCTCTAAGTCCTCAACAATGTCGTCAAGGGTTTCCAATCCGACTGACAAACGAATCAAGCCGGTGCTCACCCCAGCGTCAAGCTGCTCAGATTCTGAGAGTTGAGAATGAGTTGTCGAAGCAGGGTGTATCGCCAGGCTTCGAACATCACCGATGTTGGCTACGTGACTATGTAGCTCTAGCGCATCAATGAATCTACTTCCCGCTTCGGCACCGCCCTTGATGACGAACGCTGGAACCGAACCGTAACCCCTACCGTTGCCCAAAGATTGAAGCCGTTCGTGCCAAGGGCTTGACTTCAAGCCTGCGTACTGGACTCTCTCTACTTGAGGGTGACTCTCTAAGAATTCCGCGACCCCCTGCGCATTGCTGAAGTGCCGTTCCATCCTCAAACTCAACGTCTCCAAACCCTGCAAAAAATAGAAGGCATTTTGAGGAGATATTGCGGACCCCAGATCTCTCAGTAACTGAACTCGAGCTTTGATAATGAAAGAACCATCTCCTAACGCCGGCCAGAAAGCGAGACCGTGGTAACTCGGATCAGGTTCAGTGAAATTGGGGAACCTTCCACTAGCGCCGTAATCGAAAGTGCCTCCGTCAACGATTATCCCCCCGACGGAGTTGCCGTGCCCCCCAATGAACTTGGTCATTGAGTGGACCACAATGTCTGCGCCAAGCGCGAGGGGGTTCAACAAATATGGGGTAGCGACCGTGTTGTCAACCAGTAAGGGAATTCCTGATTCGTGTGCAACTTTTGCAACACCGGGAATGTCTAAGCAATCGTTACGTGGATTTCCGATGGTCTCCCCGTAAAACAATTTCGTATTGGGCTGAACAGCGGCGCCCCAGGCCTCAAGATCGTCGGGATCTTCGATGAAGGTGGTTTCGATCCCCATTTTGGGAAGCGAGTAATGAAGCAAGTTGTACGTTCCGCCATAGAGAGAAGCCGAGGCAACGACGTGATCTCCGGCCTCTGCCAAATTCAAGATCGCTAAAGTTTCAGCAGCCTGCCCTGAGGAGACTGCTAACGCGCCAGGTATACCAATCGCGGTCTCGGTCCCTGCCTCAAGGACTTGAAGTCGTGATTCAAGTACTGCCTGAGTTGGGTTCATGATCCGGGTATAGATGTTGCCGAAATCCTGCAGCGAAAACAGATTGGCCGCGTGCTCGGTGCTGTCGAACTGGTACGACGTGGTCTGATAGATCGGCACCGCGACGGCGCCGGTATCCGGGTCGGCACGGTAGCCCGCATGAAGCGAGATAGTCTCGGGATTCTTGGATTCGACAGCCATGACAAACTCCCTGTGTTTTCTTGCGATTATTCGTGCGCGAACAGACAACCCGCGGTCGCGCCTGTCAAGGGCGATCCCTTACCAAACGACACGGCGGACGCTATGACTTACGGAAGCCAAATTTGCCAAATGGGGAGTATGTGCGATGACGATGGTCGAAGATTTCGCGAAGTTCTCGGTCGAAACATCCTACGACGAACTTTCCGATGCCGTACGAACGCAGATCAAGACCTTGGTTTTGGATACCTTGGGGTGCGCTGTCGGGTCGCTCGACGCGGAACCGATCGGATTGCTGCGTGCGCAGAACGAGGAGTTTGGTGGCGCTGAGTTATGTACTCTCATCGGCGGCGGCAAATCCACGCCCGATGTAGCGGCTTTCTATAACACCTCGCTGATCCGATATCTCGATTTCAACGACGGCTATATGGGCACCTACGCCACCTGCCACCCGAGCGACAATCTCGGTGGGGTCATGGCAGCGGCGGAATATGCGGGCGCGGACGGGAAGACCCTGATGATCGCGCTTGCGCTCGCCTACGAAATGCAGTGCCGGATTTGCAATGCGGCCAAATTCGAGGCCAACGGCTTCGACCAGTTCACCGCCGGCGTCTACGGCGTGACGACCGGGGCAGCACGTGCACTGGGGCTTGATGCGGAAAAGACCGCCCATGCAATCGCCATATCCGGGGTGCGCCAGAATCCGCTTTTCGTCACCCGGGTCGGACAAATTTCCCACTGGAAAGGTTTTGCGTTCGCAGGAGGTGCTCAGAGCGCGATCTATTCGACTTTCCTGGCCAGGCGCGGCGTGACAGGGCCTTTACGTCTGTTCGAGGGTCCGTCCGGCATGTTTGATGCGGTCACCGGGCCGTTCGATATCGATTGGTCCGATAAAAATCTCGAGATAATGCTCGGCGCCAGCGTCAAACGCTTCAATGCGGGTCTTCATGCGCAAACCGCGATCGAAGGCGCTCTCGAGCTTAAACACGCCAATGGCTTTGATCCGGCGGAGATCGCCGAGATCGATGTCGGCCTCTACGAGCGCGCGCATTTCATCATGGGCGACGGCGACGGCGGTGCGCGCGAACATGTGCGCGACAAGGAAACCGCTGATCACAGCCTTCCTTATGTGGTTTCGGCGGCCCTGCTCGATGATCAATTGATGCCGGCGCAATACGAGCAGGAGCGTATTCTCAAAGATGATGTCCAGGCGTTGCTCCGCAAGGTCGTTACGAGCGAGGATGAAAACCTCACCGCCCGTTTCCCGGCAGAGGCGGCGACGAGGATCAAGATCACGCTTGATGATGGCCGATCGTTCGAAACGGAGAAGGCCGCCTATCAGGGCCATTATTCCACGCCGATGACCTGGGAAGGGATTACCGAGAAATTCACCCTGCTCACAGCACCCCATATGGATGCGGCACTGCAGGGCGAAATTACGGATGCCGTCGAAAACCTCGAAAAGATTTCCGTCGGCGAATTGACCGCACTATTGGCAAAAGTGGGCTCGAATTAGGAGCTGGGGGCGTTCAGTAGATTGCGGATCAACGCTTCCGCCTGCTCGACATCGAACCAACCGAATTCCTGCAGCCGGACCATGCCGTCGCGGCCGATGACAGCCATTTCAGGCGTGCCTCGCGTTCCGTAGCGCTTCATCGTTTCAGGCAGGTGGCTCTTACCTTTATGTCGGTCGATGCCAACCCGATGGTGTATTTGTTTGCGCTTGAGAAACGCACGTAGCCGTCGCGAGTTTTGGTAGTCGTGCCCTTCGAACACCGTATGGATGCTGATCACTTCGAGATCGCCTGAAGCGATTTCCTTCGCAAAGATATGCTGCCAACGTTTGATCAGCGGGATGGAAAATGCGCTACAGCCGGGGCACCAAAGCTGGAAAAACTCGACAATGACGACCTTGCCACGCAGCGCTTTTAGCGTCGTCGGTTTGCCGTTCAGCCATTTCGCGACATCCCATTCCGGAGCGGTGCGTGGAACCGGCAGCAACGACGGTTTCGCGGAGACCGGTTGGGAAAATTGCAATGTGCCCAACACAAGCAGAACGGCCAGTAAACGCATGGAAATCTCCCTTGGTATCGTTGTTCGACACTAGCGAAGGTCCAGCAAAAGGTCTTTACAACAAATCGTTACCGGGACCGTGTGGAAGGGGCGGTGCGGCAAATTGTTTCATTGGCGCCGAAAGCTGCGCGCGCGTATAACGCTGCTCTTCCTTATGAGGATACCCGATAAATGCTGAACGAATTACCGGCGGCGGCAGACGGCCCTGCGGTCTGGACCCGCACAGAAATGGAGAACGATCAGTCCTGGATCGTTCGTTTGAGCGACGCCGATCTAGGTGAACTCGATGCCGCAACGACCGCGCTGCATGAGCGTGGCATACCTCCTTTGGAATTTCGCAAGGCGGATTTTCCGTTGCCAAAATTGGGGCCAAAAATCGCTGATTTGCTTGAGGAGATCGAGTATGGCCGGGGCTTTGCATTGTTGCGCGGGCTTAACGTGGCCGATTACGACCTCGAAAAGTTGTCGGTCCTTTATTGGGGCCTCGGGACGCATCTAGGGCAGATCATTTCGCAGAATAGCCAGGGCGACCTCCTCGGTCATGTGACCGACAAGGAGAGCGGCAAATATGTGGACGGTGGCTATTATGAGGAAGGAGTGCGGGGACACCGCACCAGCGCTTTCTTGCCGCCGCATTCGGATTCCTCCGATCTGGTCGGCTTGATGTGCGTACGACCCGCAAAAGAGGGCGGTGAAAGCTGGATAGCGTCGTCGATCGCCGTATATAACGAAATTCGGACGACGCAGCCGGAATTGCTGGAACCGCTCTTGGCCGGATTCCGTTACGATTTGATCGGTAAGGGTCGGACCGTAGACGAACTCACCCACAATCGAATTCCGGTCTACAGCTGGTATGAGGGATTATTGTCGTGCCGGTTCAACAAGCAGCAGATTGAACTCGGTGCCGAGCATGCTGAAGAGCCGCTTACCGAGGCCCAGCAAGCGGCGATCGATCTTGTAGAGGAATTAGCGCTTTCGGAAAAATTTCTGCTGCCTATGGCATTCGAGCCCGGCGACATTCAACTACTCAACAACCATACGACAATGCATAGCCGGGGAAGATTTGTCGATTGGGAAGAGGCCGAAAAACGCCGTCTCCTTTTGCGGCTTTGGGTCAATATTCCGAACGGTCGTCCGCTCGCTCCGGAGTATGCTGACCGGCTCAATACCGGTGGGCGTGGCGGCGTTACCAAGCGAATTTAATTTCGCTCTGTATCAGACTCGTCACCGAATCTTCGCCAATTTTCTAACCGTGACGGCAAAGTGGGGCGGTTCGCTCGTCGGTTTAGAATTGTGTTTGAATTAGGCTTATCAGCTGTAGGCCCATCAAATTGGTTCCAAGTGCATGATAAAAATAAATAAAGTTCCTGTATTCTTATCGGGGCGAGAGTTTTTGAACTGTTCGTCGGGCAACGGGAAGGTTGATTTTTCCGCTATTTTCGGAATGCTAATGGAACATGCCATAGTGTGACGGCTCAGGGATTCCATACCGACGTGACTCCGACCATCAACGAATATCTAAGTTCCATCCATATCATCGAAAGGCTGCATCGGCAGTTTCTCGAAGTCGTCAAACTCGAACTCGAGCGGCTGGGGCTCATGGATATAAACAATATCCAGGCGTTGATCCTCTATAACATCGCCCAAGAAGAGCTGACCGTCGGCGAATTAACTAACCGTGGTTACTATCTCGGTTCCAATGTTTCCTACAATGTTCGCAAGATGGTCGAAAACGGTTATCTCGATCAGCAACGCTCGAAGCATGACAAACGTTCTGTGCGGGTCAAACTTTCCGATAAGGGGCTGACGCTTTGGCGGGCAATCGAAGATATGTTTAATCGTCACGCTGCTTCGATGGGCCCTGATAACGTGACCGAAGAGGATTTGCGAACCGCAAATGAGATCCTCGCTCGGCTCGAACGGTTTTGGGGCGGCTCGCACCGTTTTGGCGGCGGCTCGTTGTTTTAATTCCCGTTCATGCGGGTACTTGTTTTTCAGCATATCGAAGTCGAGCATCCCGGGATATTCCGGGATTTTTTGCATGAAGACGGTTCCACTTGGGACACCGTCGAGTGGGATGTTGGCGATAGGGCGCCGGATCATCATGACTATGATGCGCTTTGGGTTATGGGCGGCCCGATGGATGTGTGGGAAGAAGAAACCTATCCCTGGCTCGGCCCTGAAAAGGACGCGATCCGTGAATGGGT
>DLVK01000439.1:0-10804 GCA_003444235.1 Rhodospirillaceae bacterium | reverse complement strand
CCGCCACGATATTGTGGGGTGACGTTGTACCGCCCAATGCGGGTGACACCATGTGGGCTAACTTGATTGCCGCCTATAACGCTTTATCGCCGGATATGCAGGAAATCGTCGACGGAATGCGCGGTGTCCACACCTACCTCAATTATGAAGGTGTCAAACCCAACAAAGATTTCGCGGACCGGATCGCCAAAAGCCAAAAGGTGAGTGAGCACCCGATCGTTCGCGTCCACCCGGAAACCGGCGAGAAAGCACTTTGGGTCAGCCCCAAATTCCTGCTTGAAATCGTCGGCCTGAGCCCGACCGAGAGCAAGGCAATATTGGCGATGCTAAAAACCCATGTCATTCGGCCTGAATTCACCTATCGATTCAAATGGGAGCCGGGTTCGGTCGCAATGTGGGACAACCGCTCGACGGCGCATCTGGCACCGCGGGATATTCAGCGCGACGATAACGACCGCCAGCTCTACCGCACAACATTGGTCGGGGATATTCCGGTCGGCGTCGACGGCCAACCGTCCAAATCCATGGAAGGCACACCGTTGCTCGCTGTCTCCGCCGCTTAATCGCGATTGATCTCGGGCGTTATTCCTTCAACGCCAAAAGGTCCATAAAGTCGTCGACCTTCATCGCCGCCAGCGCTTTTCGGTCTTCGAACAGGCCTAATACCTGCTGCTCCGTCGCACCATCGAGGCGGCCGCCCAGGTTGCGCTGAAACTTCTCGCCAACCTTCGGTACGGATTCAGACCGGCGGGTACTGTGGCCGAGCGGATAAATGCGTTCGACCTTCTCGCTTTGCTCGCCTCCCTTGTAGGTTATCTGAAGGGCAGCAGACGAACTTCTGATCTCCGACGATAGAATTCCCTCGGAATAGGCCGGGTCTTCGGTGACCACCATCTTCTCGCGCAAGGGGTCGATGCGCGGGTCTGACGCCGCCTCATCCTCGTAGTGCGCATATTCGAGATCGCCATAGAGCAGGCCGATGGCGACGACATACTGCAAACAATGGTCGCGGTCCGCCGGATTATTCAGAGGGCCGGTCTTGTCGACCACATTCATTCCGTAACGGTGCGACCAGATTTCTACCTTCTCAACTTCGTCGAGACGCGGCAGCATCTCGGGATGCAAGTGGATCGCGGATTCGAGTGCTGTCTGGCAGTGGAATTCCGTCGGCCACAGCTTGAACGAGATCTTTTCCATAATTTCGCTGCCGAACGCTTCGGGGAATTCGACCGGATTGCCACCAAGATAAGCATCGCCGAATCCGAACTTTGGTGTCGACAGTGCGGTCGGGTAACCCATCTCGCCGCGCATAGCCATGGTCGCTACCCTGACCGCACGCGAAATCGCATCCGCCGCCGACCAGCTTTTGCGCCATCCGGTATTGGGCGATTGCCGGTAGATGCGAACCGGCGGGCCATCGACAAAAGCGTTCGACATGGCGTTGATCATCTGATCTCGGTCGCCGCCAAAGAAATTTGTGAACAATGCCGAACAGGCGACTTCGGCAAGGGTACAACTGTCAAAACCATGGGCCCGAAATACGTTGAATTCGCTAACTCGCCCCTGAATTTCGTGCGCCTTGACCATTGCCGACAGTACATCCGCCATGGCAAGCGGATCGCGCCCATCGGCTCGGTTACGCCGGGAAACATGGTCGGTAACCGCAAGAATACCTCCGATCATATCGGAAGGGTGCGAGCCTTCTTTACCGAACCAGCAATCGTTGAAATCGAGGAAACGGATCATCATGCCGATATTGAAAGCCGCGCTCATGGGATCCAGCTTGAGCCAGGTGCCGGGGATCGGAACGCCATTCTCAGCGGTCATACCATCGACCAATGGGCCGATCCGTTTGCCACATTCAGGATGGCCTAGCGCCAAAAACGCGCAACCCAGCGCATCGAATAGATCGAGATGGGCCGTTTCTAGTGCGTCCGCGCTCGCAACTTCATAGTCGAGAACATAATCCACTATATCGGATAGCAGTTTGTCCGGCTCTGCCGGTGCAGCATTGGAGCTCGCCATAATCCCCCCCATTCGGTATCGTTTGTTTGATTGCTAGGAGTTAACCACCCGACAAAAGGCTTGCCAAGAAGGGGCGTCCTCAGGGCACACTCTTGCCAACGTTGTGGCCACTCATCCGCCGCAGTAAGATTCAGACACGACTATTTAACGATTGATCCAGGTGACGTGGTCCCCATGGCAACACCTCAGCCCAAAAGCGAAATTGAGCATGAACGCAAGCATCGCGTTCAGGGGGTCTGCTGGGCGGACAAAGCGGCAATAATCGACAAGATCGCCGATTTTGTCGCCGACGAGACCACCCATTTCGCCACCTTGGAAGCAGCCCCGCATTCGGACGGTTTCGATAAGGAATTGGTGGCTGCCGCCCGCATGCCCTTCAATGCCAGGCCGCTGCATCGGCGAATTTATTGGGCGGCCCGGGACCTCGCCGGATATGGGAACGAAGACGCTGCAACGGTTGAAATTCGCCTCGAGCACCAACCCGCAAAAGGTAACTGGCAGCAAACGGTCAAACTCGGCGCTCATCGCCCGACGGAGAAAACCCTAAGCCGGCGCGAAATCGAATCCGACGTTGCCGGCTTTGCAGTCGATCTCGATTTGCTTCCCGAAGATGCACGCCGGGATGCAAACGTAATTTTAGGTGGACAGCTACTGAAGCCCGTAATCTGCCTGCAAGGCCAAGGCGTCCCCATTCTCTATCATCCGGACGGACACAAAGATCTTTTGTTCGAGATCAAGTTCGATAAAGGCAAGGGCTTCAGTTTCGATGGCGAGAGTTGCGATATCGTTGAAATCGAGATCGAGCTCAAGCAACAACACGCTTCGGCAGACCTAAAAGAAATCGAACGCCTCTTCGAAAAGTCAGACGACATGCTGTATCGGGCGTTCCCGGACCAAATCAAACGAAGCAATGAGTCGAAACCGACGGAGCTGTTCCGACATTTGCGGAAATGGCGGGCTCGCGACCGGGCGTCGTTTGACACTGCCTTCGATGCTCTCCCCACCGACCGTTGGGCCGACCCAGCGGCGAGCTAGTTCCGGCCGCTCAACAATCCGCGCGCAATCACATTGGCTTGAATTTCCGCCGTCCCTTCGAAAATGTTGAGAATACGCGCGTCGCACAGGACACGGGAAATCGGAAATTCCTCGGCGTATCCGACACCGCCGTGGATTTGCACCGCGTTGTCCGCATTCGACCAGGCAGTGCGCGCCCCGAGCAGCTTGGCCATCCCCGCCTCAATATCGCAGCGACGATCCTGATCCTTCTCCCGCGCGGCAAAATAAGTCATCTGGCGCGCGATCATCGTCTCTACGACCATCCAGCCGATTTTGCCCGAAATGCGGGGGAACGCGATCAGCGGTTTACGGAACTGTTCACGCTCCGTGGCATAAGCCAATGCCAGTTCGAGCGCATTCTGGGCGACACCGACCGAGCGGGCAGCAGTTTGAATTCGGGCCGCCTCGAAGGTCGCCATCAGTTGCTTGAACCCATCGCCTTCGGCTTCGCCCAAGAGGTGATCGGCTTTGACTTCGAAACCGTCGAACGCAATGTCGTATTCCTTCATGCCGCGATACCCTAGGACACGAATTTCGCCACCGGACATACCCGGTGCCGGGAACGGGTCGGCATCGGTGCCGCGCGGCTTTTCGGCCAAGAACATGGAAAGCCCCTTATAGCCAGGCTCATCCGGGTCGGTGCGCACCAGGAGCGTCATCATATCGCTGCGCGCACCGTGGGTGATCCAAGTCTTGTTACCAAAGATTCGGTAAAGGTCGCCGTCGCGTTCTGCCCGCGCTCGCAAACTGCCTAGATCCGAGCCTGTATTGGGCTCGGTGAAAACTGCGGTCGGCAAAATTTCGCCGGACGCAATTTTCGGCAGCCAGTACTCCTTCTGCGCCGCCGTGCCCCCTTTGACGATCAACTCAGCGGCAATTTCCGACCTGGTACCAAGCGACCCGACGCCGATATAACCCCGGCTCAATTCCTCGGTGACGACAACCATCGCCATTTTGCCAAGACCTGACCCGCCGTGCTCCTCGGGCACGGTCAGCCCGAACACGCCAAGACCCGCCAATTCGTCGATCAACGCGAGCGGTATCAATTCATCTCTAACATGCCAGTCATGGCAATCGGGCGCGATCTTCTCGTCCGCAAGCCGGTGAAACTGATCTGCCATCATAACCAGTGTCTCATCACCGAGGCCGGCCTGGCCAAAATTACCGGCGGCGGCGAGTTCGGCAATGCGTTCGCGCACCTCGATTTGATTGCCCGTATTCGCAAGCTCGGCCACCGCGGGCTGATCGAATTCCGCCATTGCATCATCGGACAGACCCATATCCTCAGGCCGGACTATTTCGCTCTGGCTCATCGCGATGCCGCCCCAAAGCTGATTGAGATATTCGCCAAAGGCGGATTGCAGAATCAACGCTTCGAGCTCGCCGAAGGACCCGGCTTCTTCAAGGCGTTCCGCCCAGCCACGCATCTGCCGGAGCGCCTCCACATAGGTTGCGGTCCAGGCGTACCCGTGAGCCGCGAACTGGTATTCCTCAAGCAATTCGCTATCGACACGGCCACGGGGTGCCACGCGCTCAGCCAAGGTTTCTCGGGCGTTCACGAGTAGATGTTCCGCGGTCGCCAAAGCTACATCGCAATGGCCCAGCAAATGTTCGATGGCATAGTCGCCATAGGCAACACTTGTCTCAGGTGTCAGATCGGTATCGAAATTCTCGACCAAGGCTCGGGTCCGTTCTTCATAATTAGATCGCGCCCGACCCTAATGCGAAAAATGTCCGCCGCCAACCGGGCACAGAATTAGATAGTGCGCGCGAAACGGAAGAGCGAGATCATACTCGTTTGACTCGAAAGCTTTGTACCGAGTGGGGAGAATTTACCGAAAGGAGAATCACTCGCGGTGCTTTTTGGCCCCACGAACGCGCGGATTTGGCCGTACCGACTTGCGCACGCCCTCGCGACCCTGATCGCGACTGTTCTCACGCCCTGGGAACGGGAGCACATTGTCTTCGGCCGCCGATGCGCGATCCGCAGCGACCGCAACCGAATATGCTTCCACCAGTAAGGCCGGCATGCTGTCGCATAACTGCCACGGATAGAGTGATGTCGTTTCACCGTGACGGTAGCGGACCAAGCAGGATGGCCGACGTCGAAATGCCCAAAGTTGCGACATGAATTCTCCCCGTGAGAAGCGTGAAACGTGGTCACGCCCGTTTCGGGCACTCTATCGAGTCCAAGGACGAAAGCAACGGTTTTTGCGCCGTGCCCTTGTCGTCACTGTCAATGATCGATAGACAGGAACAATGGCCTATTTAGATCATATCCGCGCCTGCAATAATTTTGATTCGAAGGGTTACCGATCCTTCGAGGTTGAAAACACCCAGGTTGGCTGGATAGCCGAGGAATTTGCGGCACGGCTCGCCAGCTGGCCGGAAATTTTCGTTCATTCAGAGGCAAGTATCGCCCTGGCAAGCCACCTGAAGGATTTCGACAGCCGGAGCGAAGCAGTCCTAGGACCACTGCAGGAGTTGCTCAAAGGCGACTATATCGAAGCCTGGCGCGGCGAATTCTATCCCGTAACGGCGGATTGGCACGCTGACCCTGTCATGCAGATCGAGCGTGCTGCGTGCCCCTATTTTGGCATTCGCGCATATGGCGTCCATTTAAACGGGTTCGTGCGGAAACTGGACGGGCTCTACATGTGGGTCGCGCGGCGCGATCCTCATAAACAAACCTACCCGGGCCTGCTCGACAATATGGTTGCCGGCGGCCAGCCCATCGGGCTCGGCCTAAAAGAAAACATGATCAAGGAATGCGGCGAAGAAGCGGGTGTTTCTCCCGAGCTTGCAGCGACAGCGGTACCGGCAGGATTGATCTCATATACGCACTTAATGCCCGAAACGCCGAAGGGCGGCGTCAAGCCGGATCAAATGTTTTGCTTCGATCTCGAACTGCCGGAGGACTTCCAACCGGTGCCCGTCGATGGCGAAGTAGAGAGTTTTCATCTCTGGCCGATCGAACAGGTTGTCGAAACCGTTCGCGACAGCTTCGAGTTCAAGTTCAATTGCAATTTGGTAATTATCGACTTCCTGATTCGCCACGGCATCATTGAGCCGGATTCGGAGCCAGATTATGCCGAGCTTGCCCACGGATTGAGATCAGGCAGCTAACGATATTATGGATCGCTCATTTTTAATGCGTCGATAAAAGCGGACTGTGGGATTTCCACCTTCCCAAATTCGCGCATTTTCTTTTTGCCCTTTTTCTGCTTCTCCAGCAGCTTCCGCTTTCGGGTGATATCGCCGCCATAACATTTCGCGGTGACGTCCTTGCGAAGGGCCGAAATCGTTTCGCGGGCGATCACTTTGCCGCCAATTGCGGCCTGGATCGGGACCTTGAACAATTGCCGGGGAATAAGTTCCTTCAGCCGTTCGCAGATCTGCCGGCCTCTGCTCTCCGACGAGTCACGATGGACGATCATCGAGAGCGCATCGACCGGTTCGCCATTGACCAAAATACCGACCTTCACCAGGTCGTCCTCGCGGTAGCCGTCGAGTTCGTAGTCGAAACTCGCATAGCCCCGGCTGATGGATTTCAAACGATCATAAAAATCGAACACGACTTCATTCAGCGGCAACCGGTAGATCGCCATCGCCCGATTACCCACATAGGTAAGTTCGACCTGTTCGCCCCGCCGGTCGGTACATAGGCTGAGGATCGGGCCGAGATAATCGTCGGGCACCAGAATCGTCGCTTTGATCCACGGCTCTTCGACCGATTTGATTTGCGTCACGTCCGGGTAGTCGGCCGGATTGTGCAGTGTCAGTTCCTCGCCATTTTCCAAATGCAAGCGATAGACGACGGACGGCGCGGTGGTGATGAGATCGAGGTCGAACTCGCGGTTGAGCCTTTCCTGAACGATTTCCAGGTGGAGGAGTCCGAGGCACCCGCAACGAAACCCGAACCCGAGTGCCGCCGACGTCTCGGCCTCGTAGTGGAACGAGGAATCATTCAAAGCCAATTTGGCGAGGCTCTCGCGCAAGTCCTCGTAATCGGCATTATCGACCGGGAAAAGCCCGCAAAACACCACCGGAACCGTCGGCTTGAATCCAGGTAAGGCCTCCGAGGCTTCCTTTTTGACTTCGGTTAGGGTGTCACCGACCTTGCAATCGGACACCGATTTGATGCTCGCGGTAATAAAGCCGATTTCGCCGGGGCCCAATTCCTCGACCATCTCTTGCTTTGGACGGAATACACCCACTCGGTCGATCTCGTGTACAGCGTCGGTCGCCATCATGCGAAGCTTCATCCCTTTGCGAAGATGCCCGTCAACGACGCGTACCAAAGTGACGACACCGAGATAGGCGTCATACCAACTATCGACCAGCAAGGCTTTCAAAGGCGCATCTGCATCGCCCTTTGGAGGCGGCAAACGTTGGACCAGCGCTTCGAGCACATCGGCCACGCCCTCGCCGGTCTTGGCCGATACCGCAATGGCGTCGGTGGCGTCGATACCGACCACATCTTCGATCTGAGTGCGAATTCGATCGGGCTCGGCGGAGGGCAAGTCGATCTTATTCAATACGGGAATAATCTCGTGATCGCTTTCGATCGCCAGGTAGGCATTGGCAAGCGTTTGCGCCTCGACACCCTGACTCGCATCGACAACGAGAAGCGACCCCTCACAGGCGGCGAGCGACCGGCTTACCTCATAGGAAAAATCCACATGGCCCGGGGTATCCATAAAATTGAGCTGATAAGTCTCGCCGTCGGCAGCTTTGTATTCGAGCCGAACAGTTTGCGCCTTGATGGTGATGCCGCGTTCGCGCTCGAGTTCCATGGAATCGAGTACCTGTTCGCGCATCTCGCGATCGCTGAGCCCGCCGCAAATTTGGATCAACCGATCCGACAATGTGGATTTGCCGTGATCGATATGAGCAACAATCGAAAAATTTCGAATATGGTCGAGATCAGTCATCGCTTTACCGGCAACTTGCGCCCAGCGCAGTCAAATTTCCAAACCCCAATGCCATGACCCGCGACTGAGAGCAAGCGTCGCGTAACCAAGCCCTGTTATCGAGCAAAGGCGCGCCGGTAGTCCTTGACCAGCACCTGCTTGACCCGTCTCTCGCCGGCAATCTTTTTCGCCACCTCGGTGAGCATCGTCTTGATCTCCCCGAGATTGACCTTTTCGTCCGCTTTAAGAGTGGCAGCGAATTTGTACAGTTCGTCGAAAAATACCGATTTAATTTTCGGTGCATAACGCACCATGATCGAACGCTCGCCGGGCTTCTCCAACTCAATCAGAAAATTAAATAACAGGGTGCCCTGCGTCTTGCCGTTCTGCAGGATCGGAATGTTCATATTATTAATCGGAAAGTAGAGCTCTTCGGGATTGATCGGCGGATCGCTTGCCGCGTTCACCGATGATATTGGCACCATGCTAACCAAAACGGCACAGCACATCGCCACCGCTAGACCTTTCAAGCGCGCAATCGGCATATTCGGTTCCTTCCGCAAAAAAGTCCGCATCCTATTGTCAGCATATAATAACCGCGAGCGCGATCCGCAACGGATGCACTAATTCTTCGCCGCCGTCACCACGATTTCGACAAGCGTATTGGGAGCGAGTTTAGCGCCGACACAGGCCCGCTGCGGCCAACCCTGCCAATCTTCCCCGACCCAATCGCACCAAACCTCGTCCATCGCCGACTTCTGGTCCATATCCTCTAAAAAAATCTGCACCGACAGCAACCGTGTCTTGTCGGAGCCCGCGTCCGCTAGATTATCGTCAATTGCCTGCAAGGCGAGCCGGGTTTGCTCTTGAATTGCGCGATCCGGTGCGCCGGCCGTCGCTACCGTATAGACGATGCCCTCATGCTCGACTGCCCGGTTGCGCCCCTTCGCTTGTCCTTGCCAACGCTTGATATCACTCATCTTTCATTTTCCTCTTGAGGCTATTCCGGTTTTTGCCATTTGCCGGCGCTGACCGCGGTCAAAAAGTCCAAATAGGCCTTATTGAACATATCCGGGTCTTCAAGGTTGAGCACATGCCCCCCCATGGGAAAGCTCATCAAACCGGCTCGCGGCATGGTTTTTTTCAAAAACCAACTTCCTTCGATACAATTCGCATCCTGATCGCCCAGCATAATCAGTACCGGCACATCGATCTCTTTGAGCGCGTCCTCGATATCGTAGAAATTCGGCCGCTTGGGCGGAACCCCAAGTGCCGTATAGGCGGAGCCTTCGGGTGCATGCTCCAAAAAACGCTGCCAATATTCCTCATGGCCGCGCGGGTCTTTCACCTTCATGGGAAGTCGGCTTACACCATTCGATTGTTTCTCCACCACCGCTTCGACTCCACCCTCGAGGATAATCGCCGCGCGGGTGGTGAAGTCGTCGATCACCCGTTGCCGTTCCTCGCCCTTGACGCTGCCGTGCCCGACACCGATGGCGCAGATCGACTTGCATCGCTCCGGATGCAAAGTGGAAAACGCAATCGACGCATTAGCGCCAACGGAACAACCGCAAAGGTGGGCTTGGTCGATTTCGAGCGCGTCGAGCACGCCTAGCATGTCGTCCATTAGGATATCGTGACTATAGGCCTCGGCCTCGGTCGGAACCGACGAGCCCGGATAACCCCGATAAGAGATGGTGACGGCACGATACCAGCGGCCGAACACACGCATCTGAGGCTCCCAGCTTCGGTAATCGCCGGCGAATTCATGCAGGAACAGGATCGGTTCGCCGGAGCCCACCTCTTCGTAGTAGAGGTCGACCCCATTGACCGCGAGGGTCGGCATTTTCGTCTAGGCCGCCAATTGATTCTGGCGCCAGGCCCACGCGACCTTCCAGCCATCATCGGCTTTTTCAAGACAGAACGTGGTGCCGTTACCGGGACGGAACTCGATCACCCAATTGTTCTCGTCACCGGTCAGCAATTTGGAGCCGACGCGAATCAAGAAATCGCCATGGCCTGCCATCAGGATATCGCCGCCGTCGGCTTCGATTTCCGCGATAAACGGCTCGACCGGATCTTCCGGCGCGATTCCGTAATCGGCGACCGCGGTTTTATCGGAAATACCAAGCTCCGCTGCCACCCGTTCGCCGGTTTCCTTGGTCCATTGCTTGTCGCTATGAAGAACGCGCGCCGGCACCGAGCCCGTGGCTTTCATGAATTTTCCGAGTCTCTCGGATTCCGCGACGCCTTGTTCGCTCAAATGACGTACGGGATCTTCTTCGGCACTCAGCGCATCCGCATGATGGGTCAAATAGACTTTCATAATTCCCCCCTAGATCGATTTTTTTGCGGCCCTTGGCCGGGCCATTGGAAGCTTAGGTAAATGATGTCATAGTTGCGCCCGGACGCAAACAGCAATCGCTTGTTGGGAGAAATAAATGTTGGCGATCAATCGCTTGCCGGGACCGTTCGGAGCGGAAATTACGGGGCTCGACCTTAACGAGGAGATCGACGAGGCGACGTTCGATCAAATCATCGAGGCATTGCACACCCATGCGGTGCTCTGTATTCGCGATCAATTCGACCTTTCGCCGAAGAATCATGTCGCGTTCGGCGCCCGGTTCGGCGAGCTGGAAGTGCACGTGCAATCGAGTTTCAACCTTGATGGATTTCCCGAAATTTATTGCATCAGCAACTGCGTCGATGAAAACGGCAAGCCCAAAGGTCTCGCCGAGGCGGGGCGGGTTTGGCACCCCGATCTCTCCTACATGCAGGAGCCGAGCCGCTGTTCGCTACTACACGCCCTG
>DLVK01000078.1:0-2984 GCA_003444235.1 Rhodospirillaceae bacterium | reverse complement strand
CGCCGTCTTTAGCCGGCGTCCGAGCAAATACCGCATCCACTGCGGCGAGCACCGCATCGGTTGAACGAAACGAAACCGACAGGTCCAGATCGCCCCATTGCCGTTCCACCGCTTTTGCCTGAGCACGGAATTCTTGCCGATAACGTTCGAAAAGCGCCGGTTCGGCACGCTGAAAACTGAAGATCGACTGTTTTACGTCTCCCACGGCGAAAAGTGTTCGCAGCTCGGGACGCGCGCTCTCGCCGGCAAAAAACTCGTCTGCCAGGGCGGCTACGATCTGCCACTGTTCGGGATTTGTGTCCTGCGCCTCATCGATCAGAATATGGTCCAGTCCTCCATCGAGCTTGAACAGCACCCACGGCGCAATCCCGGGCCTGCTTAGCAGGTCACGCGCCATATAGATCAGGTCGTCATAGTCGAGCCAAACCATCCGACGCTTGATAAGGTCATACTCATCGAGGAGCGCGGCGCCGAGCCGCAACAGGGCCGCCGAACTTTCAGCGGTAACAACAGCCCTGAGATGTTCCTGAACCGCTATTAAGCGCGCCGCTTCGCGCTCCAATATTTCTTCCGCACCGGGGTCCGCCTTCAGGGCACCCGCGGTGATAAGCCTTTTACGGCACTCGCCGGACTGAGTTAGATAGAGCGCGATGTAGTCATCAAAGCGTTCGAGCCGCCCACGCAAGTCGCTTTCCAGCCAATTTGACAGCAATTGGCCACGTGGCTGGTCTGTCTTCTCAGTACCCTGTGAAAGAGCCGCAGCGGCCTGGGTTAAAGCGGATTTATCGATCGCATCATCCGCCACCGCACTGGCACGGACGTCGTCGACGGTATCGTCGCTCTCGACCTCGAATTTGCGATAGATATTTGCAATCGCCGGCTGGAGTCCGCCTTTCGCTACAAGTCCCCGGTGCAGCCTCCCACGCTCTTGGGACATGGAGGCTATCAGTCCCGCAAACCTGTCCTCTTGCACGTGCCGCGTTAGGACGGCCAATGCCTCAGTGAGGGAACTTTCCGTGCTGGCACCCGCAAGCATTCGGTCGCGGGCACGGATCATCAATTCCGCGACACTTCGTTCATCCATAATGTCGAAGTGGGGTGGGATGCCGGATTCGAACGGAAACCGGGCGATTAAGGATTCGCAAAAGCTGTGAATTGTCTGAATCTTAAGTCCGCCGGGAACGTCGAGAACTTCGGCGAATAATCGACGCGCTCGCTCAGTCTCGGATTCTTCGGGAGCGCGGCCAAGAAGGTCTCCCAAAATTTTCGCCAAGGCTGCGCTGTCAACCGTCGCCCAATCAGCCAACCGTTCCGTAACGCGATTGGCCATTTCCGCTGCTGCAGCCTTGGTAAAGGTCAGACAAAGGATATGGCCTGGCGGGGTATCGCCAAGCAGCAAGGTCAACACCCGGTCGGTCAGCACTTTGGTCTTGCCGCTGCCGGCGCTCGCTGCAAGCCATACGCATTTGGCAGGGTCTGCCGCCTGGCGTTGCTGTAAATCGGGGTCGGGGTAGCCCGCCGGTTGGCTCATCGCTAGTCCCCTGCCCCGCCCGACCATTCGAGAATTCGCTCGAGGTGGGCATAATCGTTGTAACGAGGCCGGTGCGCCGGTGCCGGAATTGCCGCGTAGGCGGTCCCGGGATCACTGAACCTGTCGACCAATTCCTGCAGCCCCTTCAGGGCTTCGGCGGCAAGAGCCTCCATATCCTTGGAGATACTTTTCACTTCACCGGCGGGGTCTCCCCCCGTGAGGCGCCAATAGGAAAGCGCCTGAACCGAAGCGCCATCGAGACCGGCGAATCCCGACCGTTCGGCGATCACCGCCTCCAGCGATAATTGGGGTGCGAAGCCGAGACGGACCTCCTTTTCCGACGGAACCGCTCCGGTCTTGTAGTCGATCACCTCTAATGCACCGTCATTCAAACGGTCGATACGATCCGCAAGCGCGGTCAATTCGAAGGGTCCGGCTTTGGTATCAAGAACGATCGAACCTTTCGATTCCGTAACCGATCCTTGGATACCGTCACGCCGCCGCCCCTCGAGATCGATGAACCATTCGGCAATCCGCCGAAACCTTGGCCACCAGAACGCTCCAACCGCCGGGCGCGCGAGTTCTTCACCGAAAATTCCTTCCCCGATCGCCAGCAAGGCCGACAGTGCGTCGCTCGGAAGCTTCTCAGGATGAAGGCGCATGAACCGGTCCAAGGCAGCATGGATAATGATTCCCCGCTCCGCCGAGCCCGGGTCGGCAGCTAAGGGGTCTAATTTTCTGAGATCCAGGATGTGACGTGCGTAGATGCTGTAGGGGTCGCGCATCCAGGTTTCTATTCGCGTCACCGACAACTGTTTCGGCCGGGCCGATAGAGGCGGCACAGGTGCCGGCGGCAGTGTCGGTTCTGGCGAGCCCGGCCGGACAAGGGCCCGTTGCCATTCGATCCAACGATGCGGCACTGCCAATCCGTCCGCATGCCCCGCGGCATGCAACACCGACTGCAGTCGGCTTAACCATCGGGTTGGTACCGTCGGCGCTCCATCGGCTTTACGAGCGCGGGTCAGGATGACTTCAGGGCCCGCAAGCGCCTGCGTAAAGTCATGTGCCGACAAACCGATACGCTGTTCCGGTGCCGGCAGCCCGAAGGACTTTCGCATCGGACGGCTGAGCCACGGGTCGGGGGCCGGATCGCGTGGCCAATTGCTTTCGTTAAGGCCGCCGACGATCAAACAGTCCGCACGCTGCATACGAGCTTCCAGTGGTCCCCAAATATTCAAGCGCGGATGCTTACCGAACCGTGGACGGACGACGGAACGCCCAAGCAAAACTTCCAACATTGCCGGATAGTGCGCGGGCGCGAGATCGGAAAACGCGTCTGCGGAGTCACGCAGATCAGCAAAAAACAAAGCCAAAGCCTCGCCATTCTCTCCGGCCCAAAGGCGCTCGGCCCCGGGATCGCCCGCGGATTCGGCGAGTGCTTCGCACACCTCGA
>DLVK01000190.1:0-2890 GCA_003444235.1 Rhodospirillaceae bacterium | reverse complement strand
CAGCTGGTTTTTCTAAAAACGCCGCCCCATGCAGCGGTCGATACCAGCGTTGCCCTGGCCGGCGAACTGCGCAATCAAAAATTCAAAGGTTTGGTCAACTCGCTATTGCGCAAACTCGTCAACACGGAATCACCAACACGAACTGACGAAACCGCCCGCCTCAATACACCCGATTGGCTTTGGAAAAGCTGGTGTGCGGCGTACGGCGAAGAAAACGCTTCCCAAATCTCGACATTGCACCTGGAAGAGCCACCTCTCGACCTTTCCGTCAAATCCGAACCCGATCGATGGGCCGAAGAATTGGGTGGGGAAATTCTGCCAAGCGGTAGTTTGCGCAAAAAAACGGGCGGCAATCCAGCAGAGTGGCCAGGCTTTGAAGAGGGCGCATGGTGGGTTCAGGATGCAGCGGCCGCCCTACCTGTCAAACTGCTCGGTGATTTCTCGGGACTGACCGCCATCGATCTTTGCGCTGCTCCCGGCGGCAAAACCGCGCAGCTGGCGAATGGAGGCGCGAAGGTAACAGCGGTCGACATTTCCGAAAAACGTCTCGCACGTCTGCGATCAAATATGGCCAGGCTTGGCCTTGCGGTTGAAACCGTCGCCGCCGATCTTCGCGACTGGCGCCCCCAAATCAAAGCCGACCTGGTAGTGTTGGATGCCCCTTGTACTGCAACCGGTACCTGCCGGAGACACCCGGATATTCTCCGACTCAGAGAGGCGGTTGATGTTGCCAAGTTGGCGGCGGTTCAACGCTCGCTGCTCGCAGCGGCCCAGGAAATGGTAGGGGAGTCGGGGACCCTCCTTTACATAACGTGTTCGCTGCAGCCGGAAGAAGGGCCTGATCAAATTGCTGATTTTCTGAATAGCTACTCGGGTTTCGAACAGCGCCCGTTCGGGAATTTGAGCAAATTGGGCCTCGAAGGGTCAGCGAACTCGAACGGTTCGCTACGCACCTTGCCCAGTCACTTTTCTGAATTTGGGGGCATGGATGGTTTTTTTGCAGTCGCGCTCGAACGCGTTTCGTGATTTACAAGGGTAATGAACGCATCGCCCAATACCCATGAACGGCTTGCGGACCGGCGCGAGGTGCAAAGCTCGTCCGATCGCGGATTCGGCATCGTATTCTGTATCCTATTTTTGATCATCGGCTTGTGGCCTGTATTTTGGGGTGGCAGTCCTCGTGCCTGGTCGCTATCGATTTCAGGGGCTTTCCTGGCGGTCGCCTTCATCAGGCCGCAACTTCTTCGTCCCTTAAACAGACTCTGGACGGCATTCGGGCTCTTGCTGCATAAAGTGGTGAATCCGTTGGTGATGGGGTTCCTATTTTTCCTGGTTGTCACGCCGATCGGTCTGCTCATGCGGCTATTGGGTAAACGACCGTTGGAACTCGAATTCGAGCGCGACCGGTCAAGTTACTGGAAAGACCGCACACCGCCCGGCCCTCCCGCCGAAGGAATGAAGAACCAGTTTTAAGTTTGTATTTTAAGGAAACATCGCTTTGTCGCTGATCAAGGAATTATGGCAATTCATGCGAGTCCGGAAGAAATTCTGGCTATTGCCGATCATCGTCATGATGTTTCTATTCGGTGGACTTATCGTGCTGACCCAGGGCAGTGCGGTTGCACCGTTTATCTACACGGTGTTTTAGTCTCACCCCGCCATGCGCATTCTCGGTATATCCGCCTTCTATCACGATAGTGCCGCAGCACTTGTCGAAGACGGGCGTATTGTCGCCGCGGCTCAAGAAGAGCGCTTTAGCCGCAGAAAACACGACAGCGATTTCCCTACCCAGGCATTAGCATATTGCCTGGACGAGGCAGGCGTGGGGCTCGAGGCGGTAGATTTTGTTGCCTTCTACGACAAACCATTTCTTAAGTTTGAGCGCTTACTCGAAACCTATGTTGCCTTTGCCCCGCAGGGGTTCTCGAGCTTCGCCATGGCCGTACCGGTATGGCTGAAGGAAAAACTGTTTCAGAAAAACCTGCTCCGCGACGAGCTTAAGGCTCACGCACCCGATTTCGATTGGGAAAACAAATTGCTGTTCACGGAGCATCACCAAAGCCATGCGGCAAGCGCGTTCTTTCCGTCACCTTTCGAGGCAGCCGCCGTGTTGACCATGGACGGTGTCGGCGAATGGGCGACAACATCGGTCGGCGTCGGTGAAGGCAGCAAGCTCGACATGGTTCGCGAAATCCATTTCCCGCATTCCTTGGGATTGCTCTATTCGGCTTTCACCTATTACACGGGATTTCGGGTTAATTCCGGCGAATACAAAGTGATGGGCCTCGCCCCTTACGGCGAACCCACTTACAAGGATGCTATCCTGGAAAACTTGATCGATCTCAAGGAAGACGGGTCGTTCCGCCTCGATATGTCGTATTTCGACTATTGCACCGGCCTCAGGATGACCAACGATAAGTTCGACGATCTCTTCGGTGGCCCGCCGCGCCCGGCTGAGTCTCTGTTGACCCAGCGGGAGATGGATCTTGCAGCTTCGATTCAAGCCGTGATCGAAGAAGCGGTGCTGCGGCTGACTCGGTCGCTCGCGAAAGAAACCCCATCGAAAAATCTCTGTCTCGCAGGCGGTGTAGCACTCAACTGTGTTGCCAACGGCCATGCTCTTCGCGATGGGGCATTTGAGAATATATGGATTCAGCCCGCCGCCGGCGATGCGGGCGGCGCTCTTGGCGCAGCGCTCGCCGCCTATCACCTCTACAAAGATGGCACGCGTACGCTGAATGGTGCCCGGGACGCCATGGAGGGTAGCTATCTCGGACCGGCCTTTGGCCAATCGGAAATCGAAAGCAGACTTAAAGCGGCGGGAGTGAAATTCGAAGTATTGAGCGATGAGGCACTCATCCAACAGACCGCCGATGCGCTGGCAACGGAA
>DLVK01000533.1:0-2681 GCA_003444235.1 Rhodospirillaceae bacterium | reverse complement strand
GTTCCAGACCTCCTCACCGGGTTGGACATGTACCTGCCCTCTATCTCCGTCTAGCAACAGGCGGTCGTTACTTTCGATCTTGCCGATCGCACCCTGGACATTACCGATCATTGGAATTTCAAGCGCCTTAGCAACGATCGCTGCATGAGAGGTTGCCGAACCTTCATCGACTATCAGTCCCCTCAATCGAGCCTGGTCGTAGTCCAACAACTCGGCGGGACCAATCGAGCGCGCCACGAGGATTGCATCTTCCGGGATATTGCGCGTGCCGCGGCCATTCTCCCCGGCCAAATGTTGCAACAGGCGATAGGCCAGATCGTCGAGATCCATAAGGCGTTCGCGAAGATACGGGTTAGCGGCCGATACCAACCGGGTTCGGGAATCGTTTTGGACCTTGGCAACAGCTGCCTCTGCCGTCAGGCCGCTTTGCACTGCCTCACGAATACGGCGAAGCCAGCCCCTGTCGTCCGCGAACATGCGATAGGCATCCAGCACTTCAAGGTGCTCACCGGTGCCGAAGCGTCGCCGCGTATCTTCGAGCATTGTGTCGAGTGAACTTTGCATCGCCGCAACCGCTTCTGTCAGCCGATCCTCTTCCAGCGCAATATCCTCGGCCACGGTTTGATTGATCGCCGCACCCCGGCCATGCAGCACTGCATGGCCCGCCGCGATGCCATCATTGAGGCGCGATCCGCTAAGAATCTCCGGCCGATTTTCAAAGACTGCGGTGATTTCTTCCCCATCGTCTGTTGCGGCAGGTTCCGGCAAATCGCTGGCGGCAATCATTTCCGCCAGAACCATCGCCACTGTCTCCAGCGTCTCCACCTCTTCTTCGGTGAAGTCGCGCGCAAGTTGGGTCTGAATCGCGAGGACACCTTGCACCCGGCCATTGCGTAGGACCGGCACACCCAACAGCGATTGGAAGATTTCTTCGCCGGTCTCGGGGCGGAAGGCGAACTTCGGGTGATTTTGCGCATCGGCCAAAGCCAATGCGCGGGCGCGTTCGGCAATGGTGCCGATCAACCCTTCACCGACTGCAAGCCGCGTCCGAAAAATCGCATCCTTGCGAAGGCCCTCCGTGCCATAGAGAATAAGCGGACCTGCCCCCCGCAGCACATAGAGGGAGCAGACCTCGGCAATCATGCCTTCGGCAATAAGGCGGGTAATTCGGTCAAGCCTTTCAGCAGGCGAACCGCCACCGGCCATGACATCGCGCAATTGCCGAAGCATTTGCCGCGATCCGACCCAATCCCTTTCCGTGTTCATCATTCCTTCGCTCGATAGGCGAATTTCGGTTTGTAAAGCGCGTCTACGCTGCGTCCAACCCGTATGCTGCGTGCAGGGCCCGCAACGCCAGTTCGGTGTACTCTTCTGCTATCAGCACGCTGATCTTGATTTCTGACGTTGAAATCACATGGATGTTGATGCCCTTTTCAGCCAGCGTCTCGAACATTTTCTGCGCCACGCCGGCATAACTGCGCATACCAACGCCTATGACCGAGACCTTCACCACTGTCTGATCGGTAAGCAAATCCTCGAAGGTCAAGTCGTCTCCATAACTCTCGATCACCGCGATGGCGCGATCAAAATCGCTTTTGGCGACGGTGAAAGTGATGTCGGTACTTTTGCCGTCGGCGGCGGTACTTTGCACAATCATGTCCACATTGACGTTGGCTTCGGCCAAAGGGCCGAAGATTGCCGCCGCCACGCCGGGCCGGTCATGCACACCGACCAACGTAATCTTGGCTTCGTCGCGGCTATAGGCGATGCCGCTTACCACCTGTTGTTCCACGATTTCGTCCTCATCTACGACAAGCGTTCCGGGTACGTCCTTAAAACTAGATCGGACTTGCAACCGAACCGCCTGATTCATGGCAAGCTCGACCGAACGGGTCTGCAGAACCCGAGCACCGAGCGACGCCATCTCCAACATTTCTTCGTACGTAATCTTTTCGAGTTTCTGCGCCCGGGTAACGATACGCGGGTCACTGGTGTAGACACCCTCGACATCGGTGAAGATATCGCAACGATCGGCTTCGAGCGCCGCCGCCAGCGCGACAGCGCTTGTATCCGACCCGCCCCGTCCGAGCGTGGTCACGCGATCCGCCGCCGTGAGCCCCTGAAATCCAGCGACAATCGGCACCTGGCCGACGGCAATTGAGGCTTTGAGCTTGTCCGGGGCAATATGACGGATACGCGCCTTGCCATGGGCGTCATCGGTTTCAATAGGTATCTGCCAGGCGAGCCATGACCGCGCGGGCACTCCCTTTTCCTGCAAGGCCAGCGCCAGAAGTCCGCTGGAAACCTGTTCGCCGGCGGCAACCACCGAATCATACTCCTTGCCGTCAGCGAGTTTGGCGATGTCCGACACGTAGCCCACCAGTTCGTTGGTGACACCCGCCATCGCCGAAACCGCGACGGCAACATCGTTACCGCGCGCCTTTTCCGCCTCGATACGGCTAGCGACATTGCGTATGCAGTCCAAATCCGCGACCGAGGTGCCGCCGAATTTCATCACAACCAATGACATGGAACCCGGATCCTTGCAATTCAGGTCGGTAGTGCGGCTACCCGTCGCAGCCATTGCCCTTCCGACGCGGCGTATCCATACTCACTTGAGTTGAGACACGCAAGCGCGCAACAGACTCCAATCGGACTAAGGTATTGATAGATAAAGAAAC
>DLVK01000132.1:0-3135 GCA_003444235.1 Rhodospirillaceae bacterium | reverse complement strand
GGGCTTCTCCACCGCGGAAGAATCCAACGCTTTCTATCGAAAGAATCTCGCCGCCGGGCAAATGGGACTTTCGATCGCCTTCGATCTCGCCACCCATCGCGGATACGATTCCGATCATCCGCGTGTTGTCGGGGACGTGGGCAAAGCGGGCGTCGCCATCGATTCCGTCGAGGATATGAAAACCCTATTCGATGGAATCCCGCTGGAGAAAATGAGTGTCTCCATGACCATGAACGGGGCGGTACTTCCCGTGCTGGCCAATTTCATCGTCGCTGGCGAGGAACAGGGTGTCGCCACAGAGAAACTCTCGGGAACCATTCAGAATGATATTCTGAAAGAGTTCATGGTCCGCAATACCTATATCTATCCGCCGGCGCCTTCGATGCGGATCGTCGCCGATATCATCGAATACACCGCTCAAAATATGCCGCGCTTCAACTCGATCTCGATCTCCGGTTATCACATGCAGGAGGCAGGTGCGACGTGCGTTCAGGAACTCGCGTTCACGTTGGCCGATGGGATCGAATATGTCCGCGCTGCTGCGGCAAAGGGTTTGGATGTGGACGCATTTGCGCCGAGGCTCTCCTTCTTCTTCTGCCTTGGCATGAATTTTTTTATGGAGGTCGCCAAACTCCGTGCTGCCCGTTTGCTGTGGGCCGAATTGATGCAAGAACATTTCAGCCCGAAGGACGAGCGCTCGCTGATGCTGCGCACCCACTGCCAGACGTCTGGCGTCTCGCTCACCGAGCAGGACCCCTACAACAACATCATCCGCACCACCGTCGAGGCGATGGCCGGTGCGCTCGGCGGCACCCAATCACTGCATACTAATAGCTTCGACGAGGCCTTGGCGCTGCCGAGTGAATTTTCCTCACGCATCGCGCGGAACACCCAGCTTGTCCTGCAGGAGGAAACCGGGATCACCAAAGTGGTCGACCCGCTGGCAGGTAGCTATTACGTCGAAGCGCTGACCGCGAGTGTGGCCGACGAGGCACGTAAGCTGATCGGCGAGGTCGAGGATCTGGGCGGCATGACCAAGGCAATCGAGGCCGGCATGCCGAAACTCCGCATCGAAGAAGCGGCGGCCCAACGTCAGGCTCGTATCGACCGTGGCGAAGAAGTCATCGTCGGCGTCAATAAATACCAGCCGGAGGAGCAGGACCCGGTGGAGTTGCTCGATATCGACAATAGCGCGGTACGCGACGCCCAGATCTCTAGGCTCGAGAGAATTCGCGGCGACCGCGATGATGCCCGCTGCCGGGCAACACTCGATGCGCTCACCAAAGCGGCCGAAGAGGAAAGCGGCAATCTGTTGGAACTCGCAGTGGACGCTGCGCGGGCACGGGCCAGTGTCGGCGAAATTTCGGATGCACTTGAAAAAGTCTATTCCCGCCATCGCGCCGTGGTGCGCTCGATCTCGGGCATCTACGGTTCAGCCTATGAAGGCGATGAAGGGTTCGAAAAAATTCAGGCGGAAATAGACGCGTTTCGAGCCGAAGAAGGGCGCCGGCCACGCATGCTGGTGGTCAAGATGGGACAGGACGGGCATGACCGCGGCGCCAAGGTAATCGCCACTGCCTTTGCGGATATCGGCTTCGATGTGGATGTGGGTCCGCTTTTCCAGACACCCGACGAGGCGGCACGTCAGGCGATCGAGAACGATGTCCATGTTGTCGGCGTTTCGAGTCAGGCGGCGGGACATAAAACACTTGTGCCGCAATTGGTCGAATGTCTGAAAGAGCAAGGGGGCGAAGAAATTCTCACGATCTGCGGTGGCGTGATCCCCCCGCAGGATTACGACTTCCTGCAGGAAGCCGGTGCGGCGGCAATCTACGGTCCGGGTACGAATATTCCGGTCGCCGCGAGCGAAATTCTCCAACTGGTCAAAAGACGGCGATTGGCAGCCTAGAAAAGGTTTCCACGTCTCGGCCAAATTAGGCCCCAAGCCGCGCCGCTTCTAACCGTCCTGTTTTTCCTTAAGGCGTTTCAAACGTTCGAGTGCGCGGGTGCGGGCAAACCCATGATCGACTACCGGCATCGGATAGTCGGCTCCAAGGGTGAGGCCCGCGTCGGCCAGCTCAAGGGGACTAGCCGTCCAGGGCGCATGAATCAGTTTGTTCGGCAGGCTGGCGATTTCCGGCACCCATCGCCTGACATAGTCGCCTTCCGGATCGAACTTCGCCCCCTGCAGCGTCGGATTAAAAACGCGAAAATAGGGCGCCGCATCGGTACCCGATCCCGCTACCCACTGCCAACTCGCGGAATTGCTCGCCAAATCCGCGTCGACCAGCGTGTCCCAAAACCAAGCCGCCCCCTCGCGCCAATGGATGAGTAGGTCTTTGATCAGGAACGACGCGACGATCATGCGCACACGATTATGCATCCAGCCGGTGGTCCAGAGTTCGCGCATGCCTGCATCCACGATGGGGTAGCCCGTTTCGCCACGCTGCCAACGGCCGAGCCCCTCCGGATCGTCCTCCCAATCGAAACCGGCGAACTGCGGCCGCAATGGCTCGTGCGGTAGTTTCGGGAAGTGAAACAACAGATGGTATGAAAATTCTCGCCATGCGATTTCGGAGAGGTAGGTTTCCACCCCTTTCGGCATCGGATCTCTGAAATGCGTCAGTGCGCTGCTCACGACCGACTGCCAAATTTGCCTCGGGCTGATCTCACCGAAATGAAGATGCGGCGATAGGCGCGACGTGCCGGCGACGCCTGGCAGATCGCGCGCCTCGCGATACGAGAAAACGATGTCCTCAGCAAAAGCGGCAAGCCGGGTCTGCGCGGAATCCTCGCCAGGCTGCCATGTTTCCCTGAGCCCCGCTGCCCAATCCGGCGTCGTCGGGCGCAATTCCCAAGAGTCCAATCCGTCGCTTTCAGGCCGTTGGGCCGGTGCGAGAATATCTTCCGGTGCAGGCGACGGAGCAGGTGGTTCACCAAGCGCCCGTAACGCGCGCCAGTAGGGTGTAAACACTTTGTAAGGCGCACCTGCCTTCGTTTGCACTTCCCACGGCTCGCGCAGAAGGCTCCCGTTGAAGCTTTGTGCGTCCACCCCCGACGCTTTCAACATTGACTTGATTTCTTCGTCACGTGCTTTGGCCCATGGCTCGTAGCGGCGGGTCCAAAAAACATGAC
>DLVK01000394.1:0-2593 GCA_003444235.1 Rhodospirillaceae bacterium | reverse complement strand
GTTACCATACGGCTTCTTGTTGCCCAAGCACCCCCCCTCAACACCTTCCGCGTCCCAAACCACGGTTTGGAATAATCTTCATACGGATCGACAGAAAAGCCAGGAAACGGCAGGAAGTCACTCGACGTCCACTCCCAAATATTACCCAACATCTGTCGGCAGCCGAACGCACTATCGCCATCAGGGAAGGCGCTAACGTCGACCGTACCAATATAGCGACCGTCTAGATTGGCAGGACATTCCTCCAACGCGTCGTCCCCCCATGGATAACGCCTTTTCGCAGCCCATCCCGCATCATAAGCGCTGGCTGTCTCCCATTCTGCCTCGCTCGGCAGCCGGCGCCCGGCCCAATTGCACCAGGCGTTAGCTTCATACCAATTCACATGACTGACCGGATGATGAGACGGCAAAGGCGCCTCGCCATCAAAGTGTTTTACCCACCATCCACCATCGTCACCACGGCGCCAATACACTGGATGTCGAGCATTAGCGCCATCCCTCCAGTGTCGTCCTGCTTCATCCCAGAATCGGTCATCGTTGTAACCGCCGTCCTCAACGAAGTCGCGGTACTCGGCATTGGTCACCGGCGCTTTCGCGATTCGGAATGCAGCTACATGGATGTCGTGGGAGAATTTTTCATTGTCAAAAATGAACTCCCCACCAGGCTTCGAGCCGAGCTCAATTGTCCCTCCCGGCACATCGACATCACCGGGCAATGGGCCCGCATAGCATTCCGGCTGATCTGTTGCAGTACGAAACTCGGGCGCCGGATAACCTAAGATTTGGCGCGTGTAGGTGAAGGCCTCATCGTGCATGTCCTCGTGAAAAGTCGTTAGCTGATACAGATAAGCATTATCTCCGCTTCTCACTTTCTCTTCATCGAGACGTTCGATCATCACTTCTTCAACCGCCCGCATATACTGGAACGTGCCATGAAGATCGGGCAATTCGAGATCCCACCGGGTGTCGTGATGCACCTTCATCGAGTCATATAGTGTATCTGCACTCGCAAGTATCGGCGCACGTCCGTCAAGGCGTCTGAGGACAAAGAACTCGTGGAACCACGCAAGATGGCCGATTTCCCAAAGAAGCGGGTTAACGGTATCGAGACGCGGGCCCATCAACTGCTGATCATCGAGACCGTGGACCAATTCCAATGTCCGTGCCCTTGCGTCCATCAGATTGCCGATTAGGGTGTCTTTGGTCAGTAAGTAACTCATTCAAACCTGCTCGTTCGGTCTCTCATGAACATCACTATCATCACTCCAGCCAAGAGAGGAGACCGGTCGGGTAACCGCGCTACCGCCAATCGTTGGGCGACAATCCTGCGGAAACTCGGCCACAATCCGCGCACAATCACCCAATACGACGGCAGACCCTGCGACGCAATGCTAGCCATTCACGCGTGGCGTAGCGCCGACTCAATCTTGCGCTATCGCGACGCATTCCCCCACTCACCGTTAATCGTATGCCTAGCGGGAACAGACATTTATCGATTTCAAAAGAGCCATCCAGAAGCCACTCACCAATCTATGAGACATGCGGATTCCCTCGTAGCCCTACATGATTGGGTTGGCCGCGCCATCCCCAAGGCTCAACGGCAGAAGCTGCACGTCATTCGCCAATCCGCGGTGCCCTTAAGACGCCGGCCACCTCTCCGGCGTCATTTCGAAATCTTGGTGGCCGGCCATCTTCGAGACGAAAAAGATCCGTTCCGCACTGCTCTTGCGACACGGCTGTTGACCGATACAAGCCGTATTCAAATCGTACATTTCGGCAAGGCGCACGAACCGTCATACGCAAAGACCGCAGTACGCGAGATGCGCGAAAATCCACGATATCGCTGGTTTGACGAAGTTCCCCGATGGAAAGTCCGCCAACAAATGTCGCGAGCGCGAGCAATGGTGATCTCGTCCCGCATGGAGGGCGGCGCCAATGTCGTATCGGAAGCGATCATGGCCGGATTACCGATTCTTGCCTCCAAGATTGACGGCAATGTCGGTCTCCTTGGCGAAGATTACGAAGGTTATTATTCGGTCGAGGATGAAGAAGCACTTGCCGTACTATTATCCCGTTTCGAAATGAACTCCCAGTTTCGAAAAACTTTGACGAGGCAGATACATCAACAGCAGCCAAAATTCACCCCGCAACGTGAACTCGCCGAGTGGCGCGAGTTGATAAAATCCATCACGAGAGAAGCGTAATTGGCTCCAGATTGTTTGACTGCGGCAGGATACGTCCGACGATGGCTGCAGTCGGATAGCCTGCATCCTTCAGCGCATCGATGCAGCCAGTGGCCTCAGCTTCCGGCACACTGGCAAGAAGCCCGCCTGCAGTTTGCGGGTCGAAAATCAGCGGAAGCAACTCTGATTCCCGCGCCCCGTTGCTTACATTACGGATCGCACGACGTAACCGCACATTTTGCGGTTGCAAAGACGAAAATATACCGTTCCGAACACAGTCGAGCGCACCGTCCAAGAGTGGAAGCGCATTCAGGTCGAGTTCGACGTCAACTTCCGATGGCCGAGCCATCTCGACCAGATGACCGAGCAGTCCGAAGCCTGTCACATCCGTACATGCAGTAGCTCCCCGG
>DLVK01000275.1:0-6886 GCA_003444235.1 Rhodospirillaceae bacterium | reverse complement strand
CCCGCATCGCTCCGGGCCGATGGCGCTTCGATCATGACGGCGGTCCGACGACTGGCATCCTCGGTAGGTATTTCGGTGTTAATCGCGATTCTGGTACGGAAGACACAGAGTGCGCGCTCGGCATTGTCTGAGAATGTCAGCGAACACAACGAATTATTCCGACATTTCCCATTGCCCGAGAAATGGACCATGGACACGGTCGAAGGTATGGTGGCGTTGGAAAAAGTCATAGATAAGCAAGCGGAATTCATCGCCTATCTTTACGATTTCCAGCTAATGACCGTGATCACCATCTGCTTCCTGCCGATGCTGTTTTTGATGCGCACCAAGCCGACCTGACCTCGATGGCAAAATCTTCCACCGGCAAAAACTCACCCGACGCGGAAACCCTTTTCCAACAGGCGGCACACCTCCATGGTCAAGGCAAGTTGGCAGAGGCAGAGGTTGTCTATGAGAAGCTTCTGAAAACCCACCCCAAGCACGTCAACGGCCTGCATATGCGAGGGGCTCTTTTCCACCAAATGGGAAGGGTGCAGGACTCCGTAGCGTCTATCGAGCAAGCGGCCGAACTCGATCCCGACGATCCCGCACTGATGAATAATTTCGGCAATGCCCTGAAGGATGCCGCCCGCTTCGACGAAGCCCACAAAGCTTATGACCGGGCGATTGAACTCAAGCCCGATTACGCCGAAGCGCATACCAACAAGGGGATTTTATGGCGCGCGCTCCTTAAAAACCGTAAGGCGGCGGAATGCTTCGTCAAAGCGATGGAACTCGACCCCAAGGATGCGCGTCCCGCTTTCAGTCTCGGCAACATTTACGTGATGCTGCGCCGTTACGAGGAAGCCTATGCCTGCTTCGCGCGCGCCCATTCGCTGGACCCCGACATCGAGATGCTCACCGGTAGCTGGCTGTTGATGAAACAGCAATTGGGCGATTGGGAGAATTGGGAAGAAACCTACAAACGCATGGTAGACGGCTTCGAGGCTGGCCGGCTGACCGCCCATCCCTTCGGCACTCTGACCACGCCGTTGCCGGCGATGGAACGCCGCCGATATGCGGAACTTTATTGCAGTCGAGTTTATCCCGATCCCGGCAAATCCTATTGGAACGGTGAGCGCTACAACCACGATAAAATTCGGATCGGCTATCTATCCGCCGATTTCCGCGAACATGCGGTGAGTTACCTGACGGCGGAAATATACGAATATCACGACCGTTCCCGCTTCGAGGTACACGGATTTTCCGTCCATCCGGGCAAGCCGTGCGAAATTCGCACCCGTCTCGAAAATGCGTTCGATCATTTTTACGAACTCACCGAAACGCCCGACCAAGACGTTGCCCAGCTGATCCGCGATCTCGAAATAGACATACTTATCGACCTCGGCGGACATACCGCGGGCGCCCGCACCGGTGTCGTCCTCTATCGACCGGCGCCGGCCCAAATAAGCTATTTGGGATTCCCGGGCACGATGGGAGCGTCATTCATAGATTACATTATTGCTGATGAGCGTTTGATCCCGCCGGATCAACAAGATTACTACAGCGAAAAGGTCGTCTACTTACCGGAATGCTACCAGCCGAGCGATACGCGCAGGAAAGTGGCGAGCAAAATCCCCAGCCGCGCCGACCTTGGGCTCAAGGAAGATGCCTTCGTATTTTGCTCCTTCAACAACACTTTCAAAATCACACCGGACATTTTCGATGTTTGGATGCGGATTCTAAAACGGACCGAGGGCAGTCAGCTGTGGCTAGTTGAATTGGCCGATCGGGTAAAAACCAACTTCGCCAAAGAAGCCGAAAAACGGGGCGTTTCCGGAGACCGGATCGTTTTTGCCAGCCACGCCCCCTACCCGGAACATCTCGCCCGACACAAATGCGCGGACTTGTTCCTCGATTGCTTTCACTACAACGCCGGTACCATGGCGAGCGAAGCGCTCTGGATGGAGCTGCCGCTGTTGACCATGCCCGGCGACAATTTCTCAAAACGAATGGCAAGCAGCCTGCTCACGACACTGGGTCTCGACGAACTCATTGTGCCCGACCTTAAAACTTACGAAGACCGCGCGGTCGCGCTGGCACAAAATCCAGCGGAACTTGCCCGTATCCGGGACAAGCTTTCAAAGGCGAAGCAACAAAGCCCGCTGTTCGACATGGCGCGCTATACGAAGAACCTCGAAGCCGCCTACGAACAGATCGCGGATCGCAGCCGCAAGGGCCTCTCGCCGGATCATATTTTCGTTGGCAAACAGCCGGTGGAATCGAGAATTACCTTACCGGCTGCCCCCGTTTCAGCTCTCTACAAGAAAGCTGCCCAACTCCATGCAGCAGGCAAACAACAGCAAGCGGCAGAAGCTTACCGACGGCTGCTAAAGCGCGATCCCGATCATGCGGATGGTCTGCATTATTACGGTAATTTGCTATCCGCACTTGGCCAAAAGGAAGACGCCGTCCGATATCTGGCAAAGGCGACGACGCTCGCACCGGAAAACTTTGCCGTCCTTAACAACTACGGCAATGCGCTCCGCGATACCGGTCAGACCAATAAAGCGCTGCCCTATCTCCGAAAAGCAACGGAGTTAGCGCCCGACCACTATGGCGTTCGAAACAATCTCGCCAATGTCCTGAAACTTCTGGGTCATTACGAAGAAGCACTGACCCACTACGACAAGGCGATCGAAATAGAGCCCACAGATGCCAGCCTTTATTTCAACAAAGGCGCAATGCTCAGGAATCTCAAACGCTACCGCGCGTCGAACGAAGCGTTATCGAAGGCGGTTGAGCTCGCACCCGACCTGGACCAGTTACCGGGCAGCTGGCTGCTCGGCCTACAAGCTGGCTGCGATTGGACCGATTGGGAGAAAGCAGTGCGGTTGGTAACCGATGGCATCGAAGCAGAAAAACTGATTACCGCGTCCTTTCCTCCCTTGGCTTGTCCGATTCCCGCACCGCTCAAGAAACGCGCCGCGGAAACCTATACCGCGAAGATTTATCCCCCCGCCCGACGTCCGATGTGGCAAGGGGAAGCATACGACCACCCACGGCTTCGCATCGGCTATCTCTCTTATGATTTTCGCCAGCATCCGGTCAGCTATTTGACGGCTGAAATGCTCGAACGCCACGACCGCGAACGCTTCGAAACTTATGGCTTCTCGCTTTCGCCGTCGGACCGCACCAATACGCGCAAACGAATGGAAAAGGCGTTCGATCATTTTCACGATGTCAGCGGCCGAGGGGACCGTGACATCGCCAAGATGATCCATCATTCGGAGATCGACGTACTGGTCGACATCAACGGGCATACGTTGGGCGCACGCACGAATATCCTTGCTCATCGGCCGGCGCCGCTCCAAGTCAGCTATCTCGGATTCCCGGGCACCATGGGGGCGGACTACATCGATTATATCATCGCCGATGCGACGTTCATCCCGCAGGAACATTGGACGCATTACACCGAGAAAATTCTGACGTTGCCTGATTGCTATCAGCCGACCGACACCAACAAGCCACAATTGAAGAACAGGGTAAGCCGCGCCGACTACGGGCGCGATCCGGATGCCTTCGTATTTTGCTCGTTCAATACCAACTTCAAGATTACGCCCGACGCCTACGATATATGGATGCGTATTTTACACTCCGTCGACAACAGCCAGTTTTGGCTAGTAGACAAGAGCGGTGAAGTAAACGACTTCCTGCTGGCGGAAGCAAAGGCACGTGGCATCGAAAAGGAGCGTATCGTTTTCGCGAAAACCGTATCCTATCAAGAGCACTTGGCCCGTCACCGCTGCGCAGATCTGATGTTGGATACGCTCTACTACAATGCGGGTACGGTCGCGAGCGATGCCCTTTGGATGGGCCTGCCTATTTTGACGACACCGGGGGATTCATTTTCCAGCCGCATGGCAACGAGCCTGCTGACAACCATAGGCGTTCCCGAACTGATCGCACCGACACGCGAAGACTACGAACAGACCGCAGGCGAGCTTGCCCAAAATCCCGACCGCCTAGCAGCAATCAAAAAGAAAATCGAGGAACGCCGCTCCACGTCACCGCTATTCGACATGGAGCTTTACACAAAAAATCTCGAAGCCGGCTATCGAGCCATCACCCGACGCAGCAGACGCGGCCGCCCCCCTGCCCACATGACGATTGGCCGCGCGCCGCGTTAACCGCGCCGTACGGATGCACCACCATCAACCGGAATGGCAACACCGGTTATGAACTTCGCCTCATCGGACGCGAGAAAGAGCGAGCAGTACGCAACATCCCAGGCGGTTCCCATCATATTGCCGAGCGGCACTTTGGCGTTGCGCTCGGCGATAACCTGTTCACGATTTTTCTCCGGCGTGATCCGCGCATCAATCGCCATCGCGGTGTGCATCAAGCCCGGCAAAATAACATTGGCCCGGATGTTGTACTCGTAATTCATGTAGGCAAGCTGTTCGGTCATGGCGATGACGCCGGATTTAGACGTCTTGTAGGCCACATAAGGATAGCTCTCGATCGCCGCCATTGAAGAAATGCTGACGATGGCGCCGGATTTCTGCTCCCGCATGATCGGTATTACATGCTTGCAGGTCATTACCATGCCACGAAGATTGACGTTCATGACCCGGTCGAAGTTTTCTTCGGTAATATCGTCCATGATGCTGTCGCCGCCGGCGAGGCTCCAGCCAACATTGTTATGAAGAATATCGACCCGACCGAGACCGTCATGGGCTGCGGACACCATCGATGAAAGGGATTCTTCGCTGGTAACGTCAGCCTGCAAGGCAAAGGACTCTCCGCCCTCTCCGGCAATCATATCGACTGTCTCTTGGGCGCGATCCAAATCCTTGTCGACCACCGCGACCTTCGCCCCTTCGCGGGCGAACAGCACCGCCACGGCCTTCCCGTTACCGATGGAATCGCCCGGTTGCTGGCCGCCTCCGACTACAATTGCGGTCTTATTCTCAAGACGCATGATGTCCTCCCCTAAATTCAAAAATTTGAGTTGTTTTGCCTCTAGATCGATAGGCTGTCCAGATGGCCATCGATCGGATCAAATTGGAATTTCGACCTCCAGAAGCGGCCCATGTTGCTGGGCGCCGTAGACATCGGTGTCGCCGATATCGCCCGCCGACGTCAACCGAGGAAGCGTCGCCTTGAATGCGAGCCCCGGCTCGTAGACCGTGAGCAATACTTCTTCAGCCGTAACCCCGTAGAGGTCCGCAAACAGCTTTTCGGTAAAAATGCCGGTCGCCTTGACCTTATCGAAAGTTTCCCGGTCGGCGAAAACCGCATCGATAGTAAGCTCGAAAGGTCCCGCATTCTTGCTTTTACAGACTTCGGCCAATTCACGGATCGTCGGCATGATCAGCCCCCCACATTCTCGTAGTCGATTGGAAACATCGACAACGGGTCTGTCGGTTCGACGATGTGATAGACGTTGAACCGATAGGCAGGCCCGCATTCCACATCCGATGGCGAGAAGGGAAACGCCATGTTGCCTTCCTTGCACAAGCGTCCGGGGAAATCCGTATGCATGGTGTTGACCCGGGCGATGGCCAGCACCGCATTGGCCTTTTCCTGCGTTTCCGCGATGACCTCGACGATAAGGCCGACCTCATGTGCCGGCGTGTCGGCATAGGGTTCCCGCTCGCCCATCACGCCGTTCAAGCCATAGGCACGATAGGTCAGAATGTAATCGTCCGGCGACAGATCCAATGCCCCTGCCTTTTCATCCACGTTCGCCCGCACGCGCTCGATAAATTCATCGAACCGTTCGATCAAATCAGGATCGCGCGTGCCACACATCGTGATGGCTCGGTAGCCCATCAATTCCGCCCCTTCGATCTTGACCGTATAGGTCTCGTCCGGCGTCCATTTCATACCGCTCACCTTGGCGGAACGTTCGGTCACCGCTTCGAACGCGCAATCAGCCGTAACGAGAACCCCACCCGGCTCTTGGAATACGTTCGGACTGGCGTTCTCGTGCAATGCATGATTGGCAAGGGTTCCCGGCGTACAGACGCGGTCCGGGTTAGGCGTCTCGCAAACCACACCGTCGTCGGTCACCGTGACATGAAGGCAGTCATGACCCTTTGGCATAGCCGCGTTGGCACCGCATTCGAGCATCTTTCCCGCGTACCATGCGGGCCCTGCATTCATCTGCGCGCGCATCGCCGCAGCTGCAAAGGGAGCCGGATCGGTACTGCGCCCACCAAGCACCACCTGGGCGCCGGCATCGAGCGCAGTCATATACGGCTCCGCGCCCATGCAGCCAACGATGCGTTCGGCACGATCGATATCGTCCGCCGCCAATTCCGGCGCACTCCGCATCGGGCGTACTTTGCCCGTATCGAGTTGATCCCTTACCCACGCCTTCTCCTGCTCCGCATGGATGACCGCCATCTTGAATTTGAGCCCCTCTTCCTCTGCGATCTCGCGAACGAGTCTCGCGGTCGTTTCTAGATGGGGCTCGCCACCGGCACCTCCACAAGACCCAATAGCCACCGGGATGTCATTGGCGATAGCCGCGCGCAGCATCAGCCTGAGGTCGCGTTTCATTGCCATTTCGGAGTTAAGCGTCTTGCCGGAACCAAGGTAATGCGGTCCGGGATCGGTACTACCGCCGTCGACGCCAATCATATCGACGCCCATGGCGACGCCACGTTCAAGCGATTCCTCCGGATATCCGTAGCCGAGGATGCCGCTGGTCGACAGCATGCGGAATTCACCCATTTTTCGTGCTCCCGTTCTTGATAATTAGGCGGTGAGTTTTTCCGCCGCGTATGGAGTTACACCGCCTCGAGGACCGCTGCCGAGACGGTCGGCCACTTCGGGCAGTAACGGTCGGCCATTGGGAACGTTCCACCATTGGCGCAATAAAAGACGTTTGCGGCTT
>DLVK01000474.1:0-5651 GCA_003444235.1 Rhodospirillaceae bacterium | reverse complement strand
GAGCCGCTCGGCAATGTAGTGCTCGAAGGTTGGGCACAGCAGAAGCCCGTCATTGCTGCAGAGAGCGCTGGGCCGAAAGCATTGATCACACCTGGGCATACCGGTTGTTTGGTGTCTGTGGATGACGCCACAGCGCTTGCCGAAGCAATCCAATCACTGCTCGCATCGGCAGACCAAGCAAACAGCCTTGCCGAGGCCGGCTTCAACGCTTATCAGGAGGGCTTCACCGAAGCGCGGGTGATCGCGCTCTATGAGAACTTTTTCGAGGCGGTTACAGGCTAATGTGCGGCATCGCCGGTTTGATGACATTCGATGGCAAGGCGCCAGCATCGACGGTGTTGGACGCGTTCGCCAACGCCCTCATTCACCGTGGTCCTGACGGCGAAGGCCGTCATATTTCCGGCAACGTCGGCATGGTGCAGCGGCGGCTTGCTATTATCGACCTCGAAACCGGCGACCAGCCGCTTTACGACGCCACCGGCAATGCGTTGATCGCAAACGGTGAGATCTACAACTATATCGAACTTCGCTCTGAGTTTGGCGAAGACGGGTTTTCCACGCGCTCGGACTGCGAGCCACCTTTGTCGCTTTACCGCCGAGACGGCTTGCATTTCGCCAGGGCCCTGCGCGGCATGTATTCGATCGCTATTCACGATCCCGCCCAGGAACAATTGATCCTGGCCCGCGACCCATTTGGCATTAAGCCATTATATTTCGCCGAAACACCGAAAGGATTCGCGTTCGCGTCAGAAGCGCAAGCTTTCTTTGCTGCGGGCCTGCTCACACCCGAAATAGACGACGATCGCTTGGACGAATTACTGCAACTTCAATTCACTTGCGGCGATACGACCATCTTCAAGGGCATAGAGCGGGTCAAACCCGGCGAAACACTTCTGGTGCGCCAGGGACGCATCATCGAACGCACTCGATTGCCGGCCCTGCCCGATGGCCCGACGAGCGAACAGTCCGTGGACGAAGCAACCGAGATGCTGGATGCAGTCCTGGAAGACAGCGTCTCCATGCACCAACGTTCCGACGTGCCTTATGGGTTGTTCCTGTCGGGCGGAATCGACTCTTCGGCAGTCCTGGCACTCATGAAACGCCTCAATGAAAAACCTGTGCAGGCGTTCACCGTGGGATTCAACTTTGCCGGAGTTGCCGATGAACGCGAGCACGCCCGTTCACTAGCTAAATCGGTCGGCGCCGACCATACCGAGGTCGCATTCGACGAAGACGATTTCTGGTCGAGTTTACCGGCGATAGCGGCAGCTATGGATGACCCAGCAGCGGACTACGCGATTTTACCGACATGGAAGTTGGCGCGGATCGCCTCACAAGAGCTGAAGGTGGTGCTTTCGGGCGAAGGAGGCGATGAGTTGTTCGCGGGTTACGGACGCTATCGCCGTTTGCTCCGCCCGTGGTGGCGAGGTGGCCGCACGATAAGAGCCCACGGCACCTTCGATCGGCTAAAGGTACTGCGGCATCTACCTCATGCGTGGCGCGATTCGATTGCTTCGATGGAAGCAAGTGGCTCCACCAGCGCCCGAAGCAAATTGCAGATTGCCCAAGCCACCGATTGCCGCGATTGGCTGCCGAACGACCTACTGACCAAACTCGATCGTTGCCTGATGGCCCATGGCCTGGAAGGACGCACACCGTTTCTTGACCGCGAAGTCGCGGCGAAGGTTTTCCTGCTTCCGGACAAGTTCAAAATTGCCGACGGACAAGGTAAATGGATACTGCGCCGATGGCTTAACAAGGTGATGCCGCAATCAAATCCGTTTTCCCGAAAGCGCGGCTTTACCGTACCAGTGGGCCATTGGATAAGCCAACGGGGAGACATGCTGGGACCGCTGGTCGCCAACTTGCCTGCGATTCAGCGTATTTGCGAACCGGGGGCCGTCGAACGCATTTTCAAATCAAACGACAAGCATGCAGGGTTTGCTGCGTGGACATTGCTTTTTTTCGCCCTATGGCATCGTCGGCATGTTGAAGGTATAGAGCCCGACGGCGACGTATTCGATACTCTGTTTGCCAAGGGTTAAGAATTGGCTGCCCTGAAAAGCTTTAGCTAGCCGAAAATTTTTGCCGTCAGCGCCGGAGTTCCTCGGCGGTCGCTCGGTCCGCAAATTTGCGCACCATTTCATTAATTTCCGCGAGCGCCTTGTCCGAAGTCAGATCCGGATTAAACGCCAACAGCATGGCCTGCGAAACCTGCGACAGAACTTCCACGTCGGTCGGGTCGGGTTTCGGTAATTTTTCCTGTACGGCGCAAGCCACGTCTTTGAAGGAATTGCTGAGCTCTACCACGTTCTCGAATTGCGGATCTTCGAGGCGACGATCCATGTCGTCGCTGATGTGGCACAACCGTTCGATCTGAGCCCGGGTATCGATAGTGACTTTTCCACTTTTGACCGCCGGCACGATCAGACGAACCAAAAATTCTATCTGATAGGAATGCCGGCGAAGACGCTGGGCGTTAATGTCTCCCGAGGCCTCTTCGATCATCTTATCGATCTCGGCCTGGGACATCTCTTTTTCTTTGGTAAGCTTGAGCTTCAATGTATTTGGAACATCGAATAAGGGCACATCGGACCGCCGCTTCTTATCTTTGCGGCGATCAGGCCCGATATAGTTGCTCGTAACGACAAATGGTTTGCGCTCGCCAACTATCAAGTCGATACGAGACATCAATTGTGCCGGCGACAATGGCTTCACCAAAAGATAGTCGGTTCCGCTATCGATGATTCTCCGCACAGTGTGACGGTCTGGTTCCCAAGTGGTGGTGATAATGGGCACGAAAGGATTGCGCCCAAGTTCACCGGAACGCACGTCGGCCACTAACTGTATCGGATCGCCTTCGGGCAAAAGCGAGTCGACGATGATCAGGTCGGGATTGAGATTACGAACACTATCACGCAGCGTCGGAACTTTGGCAAAATCCTCGATATTTCGGTAGTTCTCGCTCGCCATCGTCGTACGGATGACCTGGCGGATGGGCCCATCGGGATCGCCGAAAAAGATTAAAACACGTTCGCGTCTGTCGTTATTCATGGGACAGTGCCGATTCCCTCAAAAATGCCGTAATACCCCAACACCGCGGCATTCCAAGTCGCGCGCCGGCGTATTCTAACGTCGAATCAACTTACTCGATTGAGATTCAACGCAATTCCAATGCCAATCAGGCTGATCGTGCCGCAAAATTGCTTAACATTCCGTTAATTTCCGATGCCATATCGGCAGCTTGTTTGTCGGGGTTAAATCCGACAATCAGCGCATCGGAGAGCGGCGACAACAATTCGATATCTTTCGGATTCGGCGATTCGGCTCTGAGCGCGACGCGCCCGGCAGTTTCAATCATGGTTTCGCACAAATCACTGACGTGCTCATAGCGCGAGCCGGCGAGCCGTTCGCCGACGTCACGGGCCACATCGGAAAGCCGCGTGATAAATTCCGAGATCCTTTCATCCTGAGGCTCTGCCGCCAGGCCGTCGGTGATCAATCGGACAAGAAACGCGATTTGATAGGAGTGACGGATCAGCCGTTCTTCATTGATAGTCACCAGCATGTCACTGATGGAATTGCGCAAATTTTCGTAGTCGACTTTTTCGCCAAAAGCTTTTTGTTGCAGCGTGTTGGGCACGTCAATCGCGGGAATTTCGCTGTCGCGTTCCGTCGCATCCCGCCGATCGGGGCCGATATAATCGCTGGTGACCACAAAGGGTTTGCGGTTAAAGACCAGAAATTCGATTCGAGACATCAGTTGCGTTGGCGAAATCGGATTGACCAACAAATCGTCGACGCCGCAGCCGACAATCCGTTCCACAGCATCGGAGTCCGCGTTCCAGAGCGTAAAAATGACCGGCACAAAAGGGTTATCTCCTGTACGATTATGGCGAAGCGATTCGATGAGCGCGCAACAATCTCCCCCAGGCAAACCTGAATCGAGCACCAACAAATCCGGCCAACCAGTGCTGAGAGCGGATTCGAGTGGCTTCACTTCGCCATAATCCTCGATCCCCCTATAACCTTCGCTCATCACCGTATTGCGCAGCGCACTGCGCACATTGGTCTGGCGCTCGCCATAAATGATCCGGATATCGGCCCGGTTTTTGTGGTCAAAAGTCGGCAAAGCCTGTCCCTTTTTTGGTTAATCGGCCTCGATCGCAGCCCGGGCGGCCGCCAAACGGGCAATCGGCACTCGAAATGGCGAACAAGATACATAGTCGAGGCCGGCCTCGGCGCAAAATTCGATTGAAGCGGGATCGCCGCCATGCTCGCCGCAAATACCGAGTTTTATGTCACTGCGTGCCGCCCGACCGCGTTCGACGGCGATGCGTACCAATTCGCCGACACCCTCCCGATCAAGGCTGACGAACGGGTCAACGGAAAAAATACCTTGCTCCTCGTAATCCTGACTGAAAGCGCCTGCATCGTCACGGCTCAGACCGAAAGCAGTCTGTGTGAGATCATTAGTGCCGAAGCTGAAAAAACTCGCATTTTCGGCTATTTCACCGGCACGCAAGGCTGCTCGTGGCAATTCGATCATGGTGCCAACCATATAATCCGGTCGCTCGCCCTTCTCCGCTTCGATCTCCTCGGCGACCCCATCGATTACACCCTTCAAAATGTCCAATTCACGCCCGGTCGCCACCAATGGCACCATGATCTCTAGGGCCACCGCTTGGCCAATTTCCGATTTGACCTCAAGCGCGGCCTCGAAGATGGCACGCGCCTGCATTTCGGAGATTTCGGGATAGGTGATCGCTAGCCGACATCCGCGATGGCCGAGCATGGGGTTGGATTCCTCCAACTGCAATGCGCGCCGGCGCACCTGCTCCACATCCACACCGGCCGCTTCGGCGACTTCGGCAAATTCCTCTTCGCTTTTCGGCAGGAATTCGTGCAACGGCGGGTCGAGCAACCTGATCGTCACCGGCAGCCCGTTCATGATGCGGAATATCTCGGCAAAGTCCGCGCGCTGCATCGGAAGTAATTTTGCCAATGCCGCCCGGCGGCGCGGCGCATCGGTACTGACGATCATCTCACGCATGGCGACAATCCGTTCGGAGTCGAAAAACATATGTTCCGTCCGGCAAAGCCCAATGCCCTCGGCGCCGAATTCTCGCGCGGTTTGGCAGTCGACCGGTGTTTCCGCGTTGGTTCGCACCTTAAGCTCGCGAATTTCATCGGCCCATTCCATAACCCGGCGGAAATTGCCCGACAGTTCGGGCTGGATGGTCGCCACTCGACCCAGCATCACCTCGCCGCTGCCACCGTCGAGGGTCACCTCGTCGCCTTCATTGACCACCACGTCGCGAACGGAAATTGTCTTGGTGCGGTAATCAACCCGAAGTTCGCCAGCGCCAGCCACACACGGACGCCCCATGCCGCGTGCTACCACCGCAGCGTGGCTAGTCATGCCGCCACGGGTGGTGAGAATACCTTCCGCAGCATGCATGCCGTGAATGTCCTCTGGGCTGGTCTCCGTTCGCACCAAAATGACCGCTTCGCCTCGCGCCGCCTGACGTTCCGCCTCATCGGCATCGAAAACCACCTTGCCCGACGCCGCACCCGGAGATGCAGGCAAACCACGGGCGACGATTTGTTTTTCCGCATCCGGATCTAGCGTCGGATGCAGCAGTTGGTCC
>DLVK01000176.1:0-3214 GCA_003444235.1 Rhodospirillaceae bacterium | reverse complement strand
GCAACTCCGCCTCGCCCTTCACCATCTGCGCAACGACGCAGCCTTCGAGTGCGTCACGAGTAGATTTCCGTATTTCGTCCCAGGCGCCACGAAGCACATCCACCGTAGTGAGGTTAAGCTTAACCGCACCAGATTCGCTCTTGTGATTCAGTCCCGCACCGAAGCCTTTGAGGACGACCGGATAACCTATTTCTTCGGCGTACTTTACCGCCTGCTCTACCGTCGCCGCTTTCGCCTCACGGGTCACGGCAATGCCATGGCCAGCCAACAACCTCTTGGTTTCAAATTCTCCGTAGACTCCAGCAGCAAGTTCGGGCACGCCCGCCAGGTTCTCGATACCATTCGGCCTTTCCGGAGACGGGAAAATGATCGGACGCGACTGCATCCAAAGTCGAAAAACATTGAGGCACTCGTCGATCGAATCGACCGCAAGCAGGCCAAACTCCGCAGCGGCGTGCCGCGCCCTGTCGCCATTGCTTCCGGGAAGAACCGCAAAACTCAACGGTATTCTGGTGCCCACGGAACTGGCCATGTCGGTGACCATCTCGTCGAGATTGTGGGTGGTCCCTAGAACACCGACGATAACGGCTACATTTGGATCTTCTGCGACGATGCTTGCTCCGCCGTCGCCAACGTCGAGAAAGCTGTTGTCGTGAAGGTTGGCGAAGTCGAGCGGATTGCTTGTCATACCTTCGACGTAGAGAGTCTCAAGCTTCATGACTGTCTCCGGACCGAAATCTGCGAGCTCCATACCTTTTTCTGACAATCGATCCGTCGCTTGGGCAATCGCGCCCCCGGAAGGAGATAGCAACGCGACTCCACGCGCGCTTCCGGGATCGCCATATTTTGCGTACACGGCTCCTAGCCGGGCCATGGTCAGATCGTCCTCAACGAGTATGATCCCGACTTCCTCGCACCGGGCTGCGAAGCCTTCGTAGGCCGTGGCCAAGCTACCAGTATGCGTGGTGGCGACCCTCGCACCATGCTGTGTACGCCCCGTCTTAACAACGATGAGCGGCTTCCCCAACTGCTGACATCGGCGAGCGGCAGCGAAAAACCGCTGAGAGTTCTTCAAACCTTCGATGCTTGCCAAGACGACGGTTGTGCCGGGATCTTCCGCATAAAACTCGACGAAATCCGCGATCTCAATATCGGCCTGATTGCCGATTGCTATGACATGTCGAAATCGAACACCTTCGCGCGCCCCTCGATTGTACAGGATGCCCATGGTAGAGCCGCTTTGGCTGACCATGCTGATTGTGCCCTCGCGCATCGCTACTTCACGCATGGCGAGCGAGGCGTTCATCAACAACTTGCTCGGAGTGCTTCCAAGACCGAGGAGGTTTGGACCGACGACGCGCATGCCGTTGTCACGAGCAAGCTTAACCATCTCGGCCTGTTCGGATTTTCCTATCTCTCCCGTCTCACCGAAACCTCCCGTCATGATGAGCAAAAACTGCACTTTCGCCTTTGCGCAATCCAATATCTGTGATTCCACGTGACGCTTGGGGACGGCGAGCACGGCGACATCGATTGGCATGGGTATATCGCTCACCTGATTGAACGCCGGCAATCCCATGATCTCGTCCTTTGTCGGATTGACCGGAGCGACATACCCGTCATATCCACTCTTGACGATATTCTCGAGAGTGAGTCCACCAAATTTCTTCGGATTGTTAGATGCACCCACGACCGCTATCCCACGCGGTGAAAAAAGTCTGCTTAGCTCCATGTACGTCTCGGTCCTGTGTATGACCTTGGTGGCCGATCATCTCAAAGAATGGATCACAACGGGCATCACAACGGCGCACATCGCGATTGATATTTATTATAAAGTTCTATAAGGAACTATTATATTTTATCAAGTTGAAACTATGCTCACCATCAAGCGTCCGTAAAGTCACAAGAAATTATCAAATATATTTAATTATCTCAACAATATTGAGAAATATACATATCGAACAGTCGTGTCGCCTGCTATGATGTTGTGATTAGTATCCTAGGCACATTATCGAATAATTAGTTCCAGGGTAAATTTGTTTGGAGGTAAATACAGAATGGCATGGATACGAGCAATCGGTGAAACGGAATTCGGACGTATCGAAGGTGAAGACACTCTGAGCCTCATGGCCAAGGCGACTGATGCAGCGCTGGCCAATGGCGGTCTCCGGCGCGAGTACATCGACGGACTGGTGGTTGGATACAGCCACAAGCTACCTCATATCATGATCGCGAGTCTGTTCGCCGAGTACTACGGACTGCACCCCACTTATTGTCATGGGGTCAGTGTCGGTGGCGCAACCGGATCAATCATGGTTATGCTGGCCAACCGCCTGGTGGATGTTGGTCAGGCCAAGAATGTCCTGGTACTTGGAGGCGAAAACCGTCTGAACGGCAAGGACGACACAACGCTAAAAACACTCGCAAGTTGCGGGCACCCCGATTTCGAAGATCCCTTCGGTCTTACTATCCCGGCGTATTACGCGTTCATGGCGTCTGCCTATATGAACAAGCACGGCATTTCGGAGTCGGATCTCGCGGTGTTTTCGGTTCTGATGCGGTCCTACGCGTCAAAGCACCCGAAAGCTCACAAGAGAGAACCAATTACCGTCGATGACGTTCTCGCATCACGGCCGATTTCCGAACCTTTGAAGTTACTTGATTGCTGCCTGATTTCCGATGGCGGCTGCGCCATCGTCGTCAGCACAGAACCGGGCAATGGGAAACCTGTACGAATAGCCGGCGCCGCGCAGACTCATCCGTATCAGCACGTCATCGCGGCGACCCGCCTCGCGGAGTTCGATTCCTCGCGATCGCTGGATGCAGCTCTCAAGGAAGCGGGCGTGGAACGTCCGGACATCGAGATTGCCGGTATCTACGATTCCTATTCGATCACGCTTCTGGCGTTCCTCGAGGAACTCGGCCTTGTCGAACACGGCAAGGCTGCGGATGCGTGCCGGTCCGGCATGTTCGGCCCCGACGGCCGGCTCCCAATAAACACCCACGGCGGCTTGATGTCATTTGGACATTCGGGTATTGCCGGCGGTCTTATGCACGTCAATGAAGTGTACCGCCAGATGGCTGGACTCGCGGGAGATCGTCAAGTTGGCGATCCGTCCGTCGGCCTGATCCACGGCGAAGGCGGTATCTTCTCTTCCCAAGTCAGCCTGATACTCAGGCAGGGTTGAAATCATGAATCTACTAGCTGAACACT
>DLVK01000288.1:1646-2544 GCA_003444235.1 Rhodospirillaceae bacterium | reverse complement strand
CCAAAAGATTTTCCTGCCTCGATTAGTCGAGCGGTTGAACTCAATGCTCAGAAACGCCCCCTCTGGATGGTCCTTCAGGCTTTCACAAAACCCACGGAACGCTGGACCATGCCGTCCCCGGCGCAACTTCGCGCTATGACCTATGCGTCGTTGATACACGGCGCAACCGGAATCATTTTCTTTGCATTCGACAGCTTCGTAACCCGTGACGGTGCGGTAGTCGGCATGGCACCGAATCCGATCAACCGTCACCGAGCACTGACGAAACGCCCCCCCCTCGAGGCAACGAACGCACAGTTAACCAAGAGCCGCGCGCTCTGGAGCGAAACTAAAAAGATCAACGGTGAAATGAAAAAACTTACACCGTTGATCCTCTTACCAACTTCGAAAAGGAAGCTACGTGTTTTCATCTCCGGTAAATCCGTCTCTGAGGTGCCGGTCCGGGTAATCATAAAAGAGAGTGAAAATCAGATTTATGTGATCGCCGCAAATTTGGACGAGACAGCACTTGAGGCGGAATTCCAACTCGCTAAATCGCCTAAATCGGTCTCGGTTGAATTCACCTACAGTGCCAAACCAAAAACGACGGCGAAAGGCTGGAGCGAAAAGCTCGAAGGATTTGCGACCCGGGTTTACCGGGTCACACCCTGATCGTTATTCGGCTGCCATTTTTAGCGAATCCATCGCCGAGAGCACTTTCGGCGGTGACATCGGCAAATCACCCATACGCTTGCCGATCGCATCTTCCACCGCAAGCGCAACCGCTGCCGGTGCCGGCACGAGGGGCGGCTCGCCTACTCCCCGTACACCATACGGGTGGTTCGGATTCGGCACTTCGACGATCAAGGTATCGATCATCGGGACGTCTGAGGCTACCGGCATGCGGTAGTCAAGGAAG
>DLVK01000288.1:0-1342 GCA_003444235.1 Rhodospirillaceae bacterium | reverse complement strand
ACCGGCATGCGGTAGTCAAGGAAGCCGGTATTCTGTAGCCGTCCTTGATCGTCATAGATGTACTCTTCGTTCAAGGCCCAGCCGATCCCCTGTACCGCGCCACCTTGCATCTGACCTTCGACATAGTCCGGCGAAATCGCGCGTCCCGCATCCAGAATGACCGTATGACGAATTGGCGCGGTAAACCCGGTTTCCGGATCTATTTCCACGTCACTAATTTGCGCGCAGAACGCAGCACCGGGACCTTTGGCGTTAATTTCCGAATGACCGGCAATGGGACCAACAGTCCCCGGCGCCATTCTCGCCAATTGCTGTAGAGTTAACGGCTCGATCTTGTCCGAATGTTTATCCGCCGGAAGAGCCTGCCCTGAGTCCCAACGCACTTCTTCCACCGGAATTTCCCATTTCAACGCCGCTAGCGCACATAGCTTTTCTATGATTTCGCGGGTCGCATTCACCACTGCCATACCGGTTGCATAGGTGGTCCGACTTCCTGCGGTGAGATGGTTGTAACCGAGCGCCGCTGTATCGACGACGGCGGGCTTCACCAATTCGAGTTCGATACCGAGTTCTTCGGCGGCCATCGCCCGCATCGATGAGCGGGAGCCGCCGATGTCCGGCGTGCCGAGCGAAAGGGTCAAGGTGCCGTCGTCCAATAAGTTTGCGGACGCACTGCTCAATCCGCCGCCATGGAGCCAATAACCGAGCGCGAACCCGCGACCTTGGCCGGCCTTTAACGAAGCCTTGTAGTGAGGATGGTTCTTCGCCGCTTCTAACACTTCGATGCAACCGATGCGGCCGTGGGTGGTTCCCATAAGGCTCTTATCGCCCTCCTTAACCGCATTTTTGAGGCGCATATCGATGGGATCGATTCCGAATTCCTCGGCAAACTCGTTTATTACCGCTTCCGTGGCCCAGGTCGCCATCGGAGCGCCCGGCGCCCGATACGCCGCCGCCTTCGGTCGATTGACGCAAACGTCATGGCAGGCGGTTCGGGCATGGGGAATATTGTAGGGTGAGAAGAACGTGTCGGCGGCCCGTCCAACTGGAGAGCCCTTAAAGGCACCGGCCTGATACCAAATCTCCGCATCACCCGCGACCAGGGTACCATCTTTGTTGGCACCCATCTTGATCCGGCAAACGGAACCGACAGTGGGTCCGGTCGCACGCAATACTTCACCACGTGTCATAACACTACGCACCGGACGCCCGGTTTTCATGGATAGCAAAATTGCCGCCGGCTCGTGATAGATCGTCGTCTTTCCGCCAAAGCCGCCGCCGATTTCGGACGCAGTGACCCGGAATTTGCTCATTTCCAATTTGAGAAGACGGGAAAGCAGGG
>DLVK01000306.1:0-4092 GCA_003444235.1 Rhodospirillaceae bacterium | reverse complement strand
GGATGATTGGTCGGGATAAGTAGCGCGACGCGAGAACTGCTATGACCACAAAAAGAAGCGCGGACAGTGCCGTTGAGACCACGAAATACAGAAATAGCGGATCCACATCGGTCAAATATGCATCGCGCGGCACCGCAAAGACTAACCTAAAGAAACGACGATTTGGCGTCACTGAGACGTCTTTTTCGCCGACAATGCCGTCATCGACGACGTTTAACATTGGCTTGGACAAAAATGTCGAATCCAATTTGTCGCGTGGGTCAAACAGATCAGATTTTTTTGTTTCAGGTTGCCAAAGGGGCCAGTCATTTTCATCGAAAACCCAAAGCGGCTTAACTCCATAAAGAGATGTGTTTGCGGCACTCTCGAGAAAAGACTGTAGATCAAATTGGATCATCACCGCGCCACCGAACCGGCCGGTATCCACATCGAGTTTTCCGACTGCCGCAAAAAATCGAAAGCGTCCGTCAGCCCCCCTAAAAATCGGACTGATTTGAATCGGCCGCAGCGGCATGAACCATTCCATGTTGCCAGATGACAAAAGCAAGGGCGTGGCACGCACTTCGCTGAACAAAATCGACATTTGTTCTGTCGTGGTTTCGTTGCCCAAGCGATGCCATTCGGAATTCAGCTTCAGTAGGTTTGTTCGGACCCGGCGGCGACGTTTATCCGCGATATGGAGCCGAACGAACCCTGCTGCATCGACAAAAGAAACACTTCTGTATCCAGCCGATTTCTTTGTGATCAACGAAAAATGGCGATAGAGCTCACCTAGCAGGATCGGTCGCTCGATCTCACCTGCACGGAGATACTGATCGAGGGTCGGCAATTGACTTAGGAGTTTAAGCTGCCGACTGAGCGGCGTGACTGTCTCGGTCTGGAAACGTAATGCCAATGATTCCAATTGACGCTGAACCACCTCCAGCGAACGTCTCTCGGTTGCCTCTTGGCTGTAGAACAAAGTTACTGAAACAGTGGCGATACTGGCGACCACATGAGCGAGAACGAAGACCAAAAAGATCTTCAGAAATAGTGTCCGACCTTTCGTTCTCGGCATTTCGGCAGACATCGTCTAGTGCTCCAATGCAAGAGCGTGCTCGACTATTTTGTCGATCTTGATCGGTAATTTGCCGATATCTATGCCGAGCATCGCCGCTCTGACACGATTAATCATCAGGGGCCCGCGCGGCGGCGTTACGGTACGCATTCTGCTGGGATTTAGCCCCTGTTCCAGAATATCGAAAGCCATTTCGAAGGCTCGGTAGGACTGATTGTAGCCGGAATCATTTGCGGTAAGCAGCATTCCTTCATTGACGAACTGATCTTCGTGTGCGGCTTCGGGTTTACGTATGTTCTTGAGATACCATCGACCAACGTCGAGCATCGCAACGTGAGCGCCGCTGGCATCTCGCAACGTGTCGTGATTTAGGATGAAAAATGCATCTACCTTGTCTTCCAATTCGCGCGCGCGTTTTTTGAATGTATCGAAGGAATTAGTCATCACTACGTCGGTCAAGGTGAGCGGCAATTTTCCTTCGTCAGCAAGGCCAAGCAGTTGCTTGACGCTGGCGCGTGCAGTGACTGAATCCGACGCAAGGATTGCAAAGGTTTTGGCAGCGGGAACCACGCGCGCAAGGAATTCCAGACTTTCTTTGTGATAACCAGATTGCCAAACACCGGTTACATTGTGCCCCGGATTGTCCATACTCTCGACCAGACCGTATTTTAGCGGCAGGCCGTTAATGCCCCAGAACACCACGGGTATTTCTGTATCCAGTAATTGAGTGCCGATGAAATTGGTTGCGTTATCATCGCCGAGCATTACCAGGTCTGGCTTAAAGCGCTTTATGGTGGCCATTATGCGGCGGGTGCTTTCAAACATACTATTGCGGTCGGAGCGACGCTTCGTATCCATCCAAGCCTTGACCACAATAGCTTTCGAACTTTCGATTTTGTCTTCCGCCGCGAAAATCTCGATTTGCCCGGAATTGTCCAAGTATCCATAGTTCAGCATTGCTTCGCTGAGGCCGAGTTGAGTCGACTTCGACCACAAATATTCCTTGTGATAGCTGGAGACCACGAAAATGCGTTTTTTCCCGCTTTTGTTCGGCTCGGCAGCGTCGATTAATTGACCGCTAAGCGACGACGCACAAAACAGGCCGATTACGAAAAGGACGGCCGATGCAAGTCGCATCAAACCTTTCCTCGTTCGCGCCACTTGGCATAAACCGCACGGATTTCTCGATCAGCGCGCTCGACAGCTTCCGCTGCACTAAGTTTGCCACGCGCAGCGTCGGCAATGGCGTTTGACAATAACCAGCTAGAGAATATTTCATCGGTCGCGGCGTTCGAATAGCCGGGATAGCCGACATTCGTAGTCCAGTCGGTCACATTCTCGAAAAGTTTGTATTTATCTGTTGGCGAGGCGCTGGTGTCCTTGGAGACCAATTTCTTCAAATCGGGCACCATTTTCGGGAAACATGGGAAGTTATAGAACCGCGATGCTTCGAAGATTTTTTGCGATTGGCCAACCAAATCGACAAGGAACTGTTTCGCGCCGCTTATGTTCTTTGCGAAATTCCAGATGCAGTAGACATCGAGCAAATGGTACAGCCCGATCCTGCGCACCGGTCCGGCCGCCGGAGGCGCCAAAGCAATGTTGCTGTGAATTGGTATTTTCTGACTTTCGCCGGTCCTCGTAATCGAAATGGCGTTCAGGGTAATCGATCCGCGGCCGGCCAGCATCATTCGGTTGTTTGAAGATGGATCCCAGGCAAAGACCTCGTCGGTCATGGTTTCTTTATAAAGTGCGGAGATAAACTTGACCGCTTCAACCGCTTGAGGCGATTTAAATTCAGGCGCGCCGTCGGCATTCTGGACCGATGCACCGAATGCTGCCAGGAGTGACCGCAGCGCCATGTTGGTATCGAGTTCGGGCGCGAGACCAATCCCTGCGGGGATCCCGTGCTTTTGTTTTATCAGGCGCGCACCTTTGCGAATATCATCCCATGTATTGGGATGAATGCCCACATCCTGCCAAAGATCGGATCTGTAGTTGATGGGATCCGGAACATAACTATCAGAAAAACCGTAATATTTTTTGGTTTTCGGGTTGTAATTGCTCTTTTTTGCGATATCGAGCGGTTTGCCGTAAAGCCGCTCGCACTCTTCGTAGATTTCACGGTGATCGATCACGTAATCTTCGAAAATCGGTGGCGGACTAAGGAACATAATCAAGTCATGTCCTTGCCGTGCTTCCATCTCTGCTTGAGCTCTGCTCCTCAAGCTGCTCATACCCACATTATCGACGATAACCTTGGTGTCGTTCTTGGCGCCCCATTCTTTGATGTAGCTATTGTTGAACCAAGCGTCGAAGGCCGGCACGAAGTGGTTCCATTGAAGGATTTTTAAAGTCTTGGGCTTAGCCGCGCCCGCTTTGCCGATGACAAAGGGAGCCGCCAAGGCCGAAGCCGAAGCACTTGCTGCGAACCTTACGAATTGTCGCCGAGGATAGCGAAAACCTTTCTGGTAACTCACTTTGGGATCCCCTTTTGCTCCGCTGGCCCCAATTATTCTTTAATGATTTATAGTAGATACAAATTTCTTAGGGAAATGGTTGTTTTTGGCTCGAAACATCCGGTCGCAGGTTCACGGGATTGACATTTTTTCAGTGTCTCATCCATCCAGCGGATCAAGCCCTTCCCATTTGCGAACTTCATTAATGATTTGCAAAACGCGCTCAGGATACGGTCGGTATTGAATGCCGAATTCATCTACTAACTTGGAATTATCCATCATATGGAGCCCCGACCCCTCGCGTCCTCCGGTTTCGTTATCGAAACTAATATCTGCTTTCGGCAGATAACCCCGTACGATGTTGGCGATCTCGCCGAGGCTGATCGTCGTGCCTCCGGAATTATAAATCGGATGCTTCGGATTATCGGCCAACAAGACGCGGGCGAACACTTCCGTAATGTCATCGACATGCAGCGGGAGCCGCATGAAATCTGCGTATTCGAAACGCACTGATTCTCCACGGGCAGGTCCGGTCACGCATTGCACATGATCGACCGAACCGCGCACTTTGTCGGG
>DLVK01000193.1:584-2862 GCA_003444235.1 Rhodospirillaceae bacterium | reverse complement strand
GCCCGGCAGCGGTTTGGGCTCGTGTACAAGCATCGAGCTTGCATAGATGAACTGTTCGACATCGAAGTCCTGCAGTGCCGTAATCAGCCTGCGCGACCCTTCAACATTGACATTGGTGTACAGCGGGTTTGGCTCGCCCGTGATGTCGAAATAGGCAGCCAGGTGAATGCAAGCTGCAATCGTGTTTGAATGCGCGGCACGCACATTGGTCAAGGCGTCGACAACCGACGCTTCGTCCGCGAGGTCGATGGCGTATGAGGCTTCTAGTCCGGGAACGTCTTTCGCGACCGAGCGATCGAGGCCGATGATGCGGTACTGGTCGCTCAACCGATCAACCAAAGCGCGCCCAATGTATCCGCTTGCACCGGTTATCAGGACGACGCTTCTAGCCATAATCTACTCCATCGCGTTGATCTTGGGATTACTCTTCAAGACAGAACCGTCCTCGCGGGAGGACGGTCCTGCAGCTGCCCTCGGACTAGCAACAACCCGATGAGGCCTTTTCCTGAGATGGCTTGGAGATTTCCTCGACGAGTTCTGCGGTCTTTGCATCGGCACCGGACCGTGCAATATCAGCCTGGGAAACCATGCCGCAGCAATTCCCTTCGTCATCAATCACGGGAACGCGCCGGACCTGGTTGCTCTCCATCGTGGAGCAACATGCATCTACCTCGGTATCCGGCGTGACAGTGACAACCGAACGGGTCATGATGTCCCCCACCGGGGTGTCGGGCGACTTGCCTTCAGCTACGACGCGACAGCAAATGTCCCGATCTGTGACGACACCCACCAGACCGCCTTGGTCATCAACAACAGGAATCTCTCCGCAGTCGTTTCCCACCATGAGCTTCGCTGCATCCTGTACGCTCGCATCCTTGTCGCAGCAGGCGGGATCCTTCGTCATAATGTCCTTAACATGCATAATTCCACTCCTTCATCGGTCGGTCTGTGCAAAAGCATTTCCCGTCAGGGCAGCTTCGCTCAAATCATAGAAAATCATAAGGTAACGGTTCCCATCGTTGGAAGGTCAAGCCCCCCTCCATGCGACGAATTGGCGAACTCGGTGCCGACCTGGACCGCACAAGGAGGTCGCGCAGGTGCTGATCTTGGTGCGTCTCTGATGGGTCACGCTTACAGTACGAGCCATCTGCTCCAACCCCTCATATTGGCTGAATGGGAAAAGGTCGGGAGCTTGGAGAAAAGATCGTTTCAGCGAATGGATATGTTCCACTCAATAGAGCTGACACCGAGATTTGTTGCGAATTAAACTTCGCAAACGGGCAGACCACGCCTTGGCAAAAAACTGCAATCGCGAAACTGGCCAAGCTTGAGGTTTTGCGAACAACGACGCAGCACCTTCGGGCCCGCTCCAGGAGTCTTATGTGTCTCGCCGGTCAAATGTCGGACGCGTCCTCAGCCAATTGCTGGTCCAACCCAAAATGAAGCGAACCATGAGAACAGACCAGCGCCAACTCTGTTTTTAGCAGACCCGCTGGTATCCGAACTTGTGACCGACTTCTTTTGCTAAGGCAGGATTGGCATCGTTGGAAAGATCTTTGAGAATAGGACAATCTGGCCGGTCATCGTTCGTGCAACCCGCGATAAGATGCTCAAGAGCGTCGATCATGGAAAGAATTTCTGCCGCCTTGGCGCGCAGAGCACCCAAGTGTCCGGCGGCAACCTCCCGGACATCCTTGCTGGCTCTTTTCTCGTCGTGCCACAGACCGAGCAATTCGCCGATATCATCTACCGAAAAGCCAAGGTTGCGGGCGCGGCGGATGAACCGCAGCGTATGTATTTCGGCAGGGCCGTAAAGCCGATAGCCAGCTTCGGTGCGTTCGGCCGCTCCGATCAGACCGATTTTCTCATAATGCCTGATCATCTTGGCCGACACGCCACTGTCTGCGGCGGCCTCACCAATTGTGTGCAGTTGGCTCATGCATGCTGGATAACTTTCCCACGATAGGAAAGCAAACAGCCTGCGCCGACAATTTTTATTCTGACGCCCCTCTTGACCTTCCCATGATGGGAAGCCCTATCTTTTGGGTAATGTTCGATTCGCGGAGAAAGGTTATAAGAAGAAAGCGCACTCCCGCGCATTGACGCCGACATGCCCAGAAGCCGCACCGCCCTGGAAAAAATGCAAGCCAGATATGTGCGGATGACCCAGGCAGGTGACCTGAGCGGCAAGTTCGCGCGCTTCCAGTTCCTGCGCATGACGACGCAAAGCTGAACTTATCGGAACAATGAAAGGAACTTTTTTATGAATAGTTTTAAA
>DLVK01000193.1:0-274 GCA_003444235.1 Rhodospirillaceae bacterium | reverse complement strand
AATAGTTTTAAATTAGCGGCGCTCGGAGCCTTGGCGACCGCCGGTCTCGCAACAGCTGCGGCCGCGCAATCCCAAGTCGATCATCAGCCCGCTCCACAAGAGAGCTCGCAAGGCCAAGAGAGCAGCCACGAGCATGGTGCAATGCAGGGCGAAATGTCGGACATGGATGGTGACATGTCCGGGATGATGGCGATGATGAACAACCCCGAGATGCGCGCTGAAATGATGGCGATGATGAACGATCCGGAAATGCGCGCCCAAATGATGGACATGA
>DLVK01000515.1:2677-3019 GCA_003444235.1 Rhodospirillaceae bacterium | reverse complement strand
GATTCATGCTGCTCACGTCTATCGAGATGCCGCCTTTGACCGCCTGGACATGCCCTTCGAGGGAGGTGCCGGTACCGTAGGGAATCACCGGCACGCCTTCGCGCGCGCAAAGCTTGACGATTTCGGCGACCTCCTCCGTACTCTCGGCGAAACAGACCGCATCCGGCGGCTGGGGCGGATAGGGCCCCTCGTCGTTGCCGTGATGCTCGCGCACCGACGCGGACGTCGACAGCCGGTCTCCCAACAGCCCGCGCAGTTCGTCGAGCAACCCCGCATTCAAATTATGGGCAATAGTCTCACTCATGCGGGTAAACCTAGAGCAAATCCCGAGCGGATGTAATC
>DLVK01000515.1:0-2381 GCA_003444235.1 Rhodospirillaceae bacterium | reverse complement strand
AATCATCCGCGACGACGCATTTGCGATAACGAAAAAGCAAATCCCGAGCGGATGTAATCATCCGCGACGACGTATTTGCGACAACGAAAAAGCAAATCCCGAGCGGATGTAATCATCCGCGACGACGCATTTGCCTCTTAAAAATGGACCCGCGACTTGACAGACCAATAGGTTTCGCCGACAAGCCGAAGATGGCCGATCCGAACGCAAAAGCACTCGAATTCCTGAGCCTGGGCGCGCGCCACGCGGAGGCGGGCCGGCTAAAAGAAGCCGAGAACGCCTTTCGCCGAGCAGCGGATGCGGACCCGAGCAGTGCCGAGGCGAGGTTTAACCTGGGTGCGGTCTCAGCAGAAACCCAAAAGCCCGACCAGGCTATCGAGGCCTGGCGCGAGGTAATCGCGCTGATGCCGGATATCACAGAGGCTCACCGAAATTTTGGGGAGACCTTGATCGATTACCAGGTGCCCCGCTTCGAAGCAGACACAGAGCTCAAAGAGCCCGACGCGCTCAATGAGGCTATCTTGGACTACCGCGCTGCAATCGAGGCAATCTCCGTCCTTCGCGAATGCCATAGCAATATTGGCGAGACGCTCATGGCCGCGGGCAAACTGACCGAAGCCGATCAGGCGTTCGCCGATGCCGCCCGGCTGCCCGACGATCTCGACCAGATATTTCACGATGTGGGGGCCACGCTCAATCATCCGGGCAAACTCGAAAAAGCGGCGGCCATGCATCGGGAGGCCATGGCACTCGCCCCCGACTACGACGCCGACGATATTTCCGAGAAATCCTATCTGGAGACCGACCTCACCTTCACCGAGAATGAAATTCTGCTGCCGGACGGCTTCGAGGTGATGATGGAATGGGAACGACCGATCATGGAACGGTCGGCGGAAATGATCACTGTGAATGGTGGCGACGTACTTAACGTAGGCTTCGGGATGGCGATCATTGACACCGCCATCCAGCAATACCCAATCGAAACCCACACCATCATCGAGGCCCACCCCCAGGTGGTCAAAAAGGCCGAAGCCTGGGCCAAAGACAAAAAGGGCGTCACCATCGTCCCCACGCGTTGGCAAGATGCGTTGGGGCAGGATGCACCCGACAAGATCGGGCCGTTCGACGGCATCTATTTCGACACGCTAATGCCGCCGATGATCCCGTTTCTGAAAGAAACGCCGAGAATGCTCAAAGACGGCGGCGTCTTCACCTTCTTTCAGATGATGCTTCAATTCGAAAATCTCGAAACCATGGCCGACACCGGCCTAAAATTCGCCCTCGAACGCATGCCTTTCGAAGAGGTGGCGGAAAATCGGTATTATCGGTTGATGGAGACGGACGCGGAGGGCCGGTTTACCGCGCCGTTGTTGGTGTATCGGAAATAACGATCGCTACTTCAACACATACTCCACCGTCGAGCCGTCCTTGGCTTCGAAACGGAGATAGACCAGCGCCATATTGTCCGTGGGATCGAACCAGAGGTCCCGGTTGATGCCACCGGTCATGCGGTAGTGCTTGGTCGCGCGCGACTGGCCTTTGACGGTGATCGTTTTCTCGCCGATATATTCGACCTCGATAGGATCGACACCACCCCTAAGCGTGCTTACTATTTGACTGCGCTTTAGCGCCGTCGCGCTCCAAAAACTCGCGGGGGCGGCATCGCCGGGCGCCGTCGCTTCGCCTTTCGGGCCGTCGATTTCGAGCTTCCCACCAACCGCCTTCACCTTGAGGTCCAGCTCTTCCCCGTTATCGTCGGTGAAGGATTTCATCGAGACCAGGCGATCGCCGTCCCAAATCTCGCGGGATCGGTGATGGTGCTTGTAGAAAGGTATGAAAAACAGCCGATATTCGATATCCGAGCTGACGTCGACTTCGAGCCGCTTGCCTTCGTGACGAAAGGCGAACTTGTGATCGCCGAGCACCTCGCCATTGCGGATCACTTGAAACTCGAGCGTACCGGATTTGGGCACACTTAATGGCGGCTTTTCCGCGAACGCTGCCCGAGGCAACGAAATCGCCATCGCGATGAATAAACAAACGAGGAAATGCCGCATTGTTCGGAGGGATATCCAGTGAAGTTCGGTCTTCGACCTATATAGCCGTAGGAAATGTTTCTGCAAGCGTACGCCGACAGATACAAGCAAATTCCTCGGCAGAAATGCGCTCGAGCATACCCTCTTTTATGGCATCGACTAATTAGCGCACAACTCTAGCTTGACATTTCTTATAAAACTCCAGATTGTTTTGAAAAATTAGAATAAAATCATGGGTATATACGTAGTGTCAGCAAATGCTGCATATGCTGATACGAAGTACCCGCACAGGGAGGGGCAGGCAATGGCATTTCGTAGCCGGTCAAAAGAATCATTGTTGGCGTT
>DLVK01000553.1:0-4147 GCA_003444235.1 Rhodospirillaceae bacterium | reverse complement strand
ACATTGTCTCCGACATTGTCCGCGATCACGGCAGGATTGCGGGGATCGTCTTCGGGAATGCCCGCTTCGACCTTACCGACCAGGTCAGCACCCACATCCGCACCCTTGGTGAAGATGCCACCGCCCAACCGGGCGAAAATCGAAATCAACGATGCGCCGAAGCCAAGGGCCACCAGCGGATCGACAATGCCCCGCTCGGTTGCCCCGGTCGAAAGCAGGAATTTGTAATAGACGGTCACCGCCAAGAGCGCCAAACCGGCAACCAACATGCCCGTCACCGAACCCGACTGATAGGAGACCTTCAGTCCTTCGGCGAGGCTTGTACTTGCTGCCTGAGTGGTGCGCACATTGGCGCGCACGGAAATATGCATACCGATATAACCGGCCGCTCCAGAGAGTACAGCACCGATTACAAATCCCAACGCCACTTGCCAATTGAAGAGATAGAGCAAGATCGCAGCGATCACGACCCCGACAAGACCAATGGTCGTATATTGACGGTTGAGATAAGCCGCCGCCCCTTCTTGAATGCCGGAAGCGATTTCCTGCATCCGCTCGCTGCCCGCATCCGCGCTCAGCACCTGGCGGCTGATGATAATTCCATACAGAACGGCAAGAACGCCGCACCCGATGACAATGTTCAGCATCGTTCAGACCCTATTTCGTGATTTGAATTCCATATTCGTACTGCCGCCATTCGAGACACCCCGGCAGATAAAGCGGCGCGACCATGCCAGAAGCGCTTGGCGATGGCAACCGCATGCTACCTCACGCCGCAGCGCCCTCTCCCGCGCGTTTTTGGCGCAGCCAAAGCACCGCCCCTAATACCGCCAACGAGGGCAGAATCAACGATGCGCTGACCGCATTCCAACCGATCAAATGCTGCATGGTACCGGAGAAAAATGCCGTCAGCGCGACCGTCCCGAAAACGATCAAGTCATTGCAACCTTGTACTTTTTCCTTTTCTTCCGGCCGGTATGCTTCGGTCAGCAACGTAGTGCCGCCAATAAAGAGGAAATTCCACCCGATACCAAGCACCGCCAGCGCGACCGCAAAGTGCCCGATCGTAATGCCCGACATGGCGGTTGCGGCCGCAACGATCATCAACACCGCGCCAACCGACAAAATGTTATAAATGCCGAATCGCTTGATCAGGTTGCCGGTAAAAAAGCTCGGGACATACATGCCGAGAATATGGGCCTGAATAACCCATTTAGTGTCATGAACCACAAAGCCGCACACCTTCATGGCGAGCGGGGTAGCGGTCATCGAAAGGTTCATCAAGCCATAGCCGATCATCGAAGCGATGACCGCAACGATAAACACCGGTTGGCGCACGATCTCACCGAGCGGCCGGCCGCTATCGCCATCGCGCCGTACTGGCTTCGGAATTTCAATGCCGAGCAACAAGATCGCGGCAACGATTGTGATGCAACAGATGGCAAGATAACCGCCGGCAAACAATACCGGCTCGAAAAGACCGTGAGTCCGGCTCGCGAGTTCGGGGCCGGCCACCGCCGCAAATACACCGCCCGCCAACACATAGGAAATTGCCCGGCTCTTGAAAGCCTCGCTCGCGGTGTCGGCCGCAGCAAACCGGTAATACTGCCAGCAAGCATTATGGATTCCCAACACCGCACTCCCCAAAGCGAAGAGATAGAAATCCTGATTGAAGATGGCATAGGTAGCGATACCCGCGCCAATGCAGCCGACCAGCTGGCCCGCGACAAAGACCGGACGTCGGCCAAAGCGCCGCATCAATAACGACAGCGGCATCGTGCTTGAAACCGTCATGATCCACTGGAGTCCGAACGGCACGGTCGCCAAGGCCGGATCCGGCGCCAGCACGACACCCACCAAAGCGGAAATGGTGAGCACGATCGACGTCCCCGTCATCGCCATGCCGAGACAAATCGACAGGATGAGTACGTTCTTCTTAGTCGGATCGTGGGCGGGTGTTTCCGCTGCGGACATGGCGCACTTGGCCTTTCGTGGGTTTCTGTGAAACCGAGCGCCGGGATAGCACGGTGCCGGGAGAACGGAAACCGAAATCGTTGCGGAAGGGGCCAATTATTAGTTATAGAACCGCCCGCAAGGAGATAGCTCATGTCGTTCTATAAACCCGACCTCGGGACCAACCCCGAAGACCCTTTCGCCCGCGACGGGGAGGACAAACTCATTCGCCGTACCTATTGGCTCGACATGACCGACCAATCAGTGGTGCTCGCGTTAACTCAAGGCGTCGGCATAGCGCTTTCGAACGAAGAAAAGCGCGCCCACCTAGTCGATATCAGGCGCGATCACCTGATCGAGCAGGTCTGCTTACAGGAAGTAATTCCGCCGCAAGAGTAGGGACTATTTACCCTTACCCGATCCGCGTTCTGCCGCACGCTGGATCAGAACCGCTTTAATTTTGTTCTTGCCGATGGCACGCGCGCCGGCGCGCAACAATCGCGCCTTTACGATGCGAACATTTATGCCTTTGGTGCCAGGCCTCTGAAAACCGAAATAGTCGTAAAGCGCCCGATAGAAGGCGTCTTTCAAGCGTGGGAAAGAACGTACCGCGAGGCTCTTGGCGCTGGAATCCACCATCTCCAGCGTCACTTTGATCAGCACGTATTTTTCCACCTTTCCGCCGCGAATGACGGGAACCGTAAGACTATCCATTTCAATGAATTCAGGCTTGTCCACCGGCGCTTCCGGTGCCCCTTTTTTGTCTTCCGCAGCACGTACAGGAGACAAGACCGCCACCACCAAAAACGCGACCAGAATCCAGTTCGGGAACAAAAAATGTTTCAACATCAATCCATTATCCGCGATCGAATGGCAAATGTCGATTGCCGTTCAGCCGTGACGATAGCCGGTCTGTTCCAGATGTAGTGATTTTCCGTCAACGTCCAAGAGGCTAACGCCACTATCGCGGGTCATACGACCGATCGCCGTGACATTGATATCAACAGACTCGAGCGACACGTCCAAACCGAGAGGGCCCGTGAACACCAACTCGTAATCGTCCCCGCCGGTTACAACCGACCGCCAAAGATCCTCGTTTGACTCCAAAGCCGCACCGGCGGCAGCCGATAACGGAATTTTCGCGAATTCGATTTCCGCCCCGAGGCCAGAGGCCGCCGCGATATGGCCCAGATCGGCAAGCAACCCGTCGGAGACATCCGCAGCTGCGCTTGCCTTGCCGCGCAGAGCCTGGCCAACTTCTAGCCGAGGCTCGGGCAAACGGTAACGTGATATCAAAGCATTCATCGACACCGCATCGAGCCCTGCAAGGTCGCCTTTGGCAGCCAAGAGGCCCAATGCCCCATCGCCAATGGTTCCGCTGACATAAATCGAATCGCCCGCTGCCGCTCCCTTGCGCCGAAGCGCTTGGCCTACGGGCACGCGACCAAACAGGGTCGCTGTCAAACAAACCGGTCCGGGTCCCGACACACTATCGCCACCAAGCAGAGACAATCCGAACATCGTTTGCTGTTCACCGAGACCTCGACAAAAGCTCTCGATCCAAACGTCATCGCAGGTGACCGGAAGCGCCCAATTCAAGGTGTATCCGGCCGGCGTGGCCCCCATCGCCGCCAGATCGGACAAGCTGACCCGGAGCAATTTCGCCGCAATAAGTGACGGATCTTCATCACCCATAAAATGCACCCCGGCGATGATGGTATCGGTTGTAACGACAAGTTCTTGCCCCGGCGCCTCGGCAATCAGCGCTGCATCGTCGGTAAGGTCAAACGCCCCTTCGCCCGCCAAAGGCGACAAAAAATCCCTTATGCGCCCGAATTCACCTTTGCCCGTCATTGCCGGCGTTCTCCGCCATATCTTCAGGTCTGAGGTCACGAGCGATACGGTCCAATAGACCGTTTACCAATGCCGGCTCGCGATCGGCAAAAAACCGTTCCGCCAGTCCTACGAACTCACTAATCGTAACCGGCGGATCGATATCACGCCGCTGACCTATCTCATAGGCGCCAGCGCGAAGGATTGTGCGCAATACGGTTTCCAGCTTTTCCGGCGTCCGGCCATCGGCCATCGCACGTTTGATTACGTCGTCGATAGTCTCCGCATTGGTGCTAACTCCGCGCACCAACTCGGCACAAAAATTCATGTCGGTTTCGCCCGGAGGCGTCGCAAGCGCATC
>DLVK01000502.1:4782-5110 GCA_003444235.1 Rhodospirillaceae bacterium | reverse complement strand
CGACATAACCGGGGGGCCGGACTCCCGGCAGTCACTGTTGAAACGGTTGGTGGATGCCGGCCTGCCGGTCGCCTCCTTCGGGCCCGAGCGGGTTAATCTGCAAGACGCCTATATCGAGCGGGTACGCGAGGGGCGCCAATCATGACGCTGAACCCGGAACTAAAACGTAATCTATGGCTCGAACTTTCGCTCGAGCGGTTGATCGCGATGCCGGTCGTACTAGGGCTGTTGTTTTGGGTGATGACGCTGGTGAGCGGTCACGTGGCCCTCGCGAGCGTCTCGATTGCCGCGTTTCATCTTTTAGTGTTGCTTTGGGGGAGCCGGCGGG
>DLVK01000502.1:4193-4477 GCA_003444235.1 Rhodospirillaceae bacterium | reverse complement strand
TGGGGGAGCCGGCGGGCGGCCCGCGGGGTGTCGGATGAATTGCGGGCGGGCACTTGGGATGATCAACGAATGTCGCCGATCGACGCCTGGTCAATGGCCTGGGGAAAGCTTGTCGGCGCAACTATTTTTGTTTGGTATGGCGGCGCTTTTTGTCTCGCGGTTTTTATTGGTGCCCGCGTGCAACAAGGCGGATTTTTGACTTGGGACAATGCCGTCATCAATCTGTCGTTTATGACCAGTCTTATTGTCTTGGGACTGCTCGCTCAGTCTGTCGCATTGACTGC
>DLVK01000502.1:0-3889 GCA_003444235.1 Rhodospirillaceae bacterium | reverse complement strand
AGCTCAGTCTGTCGCATTGACTGCATCACTCGCATTTCTGCAAAAGCGCCGCCTCGAACGGCGGCTATCGGTCACGTTCAGCCAAATTATTGGATTGGCGGTTGCAGCCTATGCGGGCGCGTTGGTTTTCCGGGAGTTTTTTATAGATCTCGGAACCATGGCGAAGTTCGGCGAAACGATTCGGTGGTTTGGTCACGGAATTGATTTCATGCCTTTTGCATTGCTGTCTCTAGGCGCTTTTCTTGGCTGGGCGTTTTTAGGGCTCTATCGCTTGATGCAAGTGGAACTGCAATATCGAATTCGGCCTTGGGCATGGGTCTGTTTCAGCATTTTCGCAATGGTTTATGCGGCCGGCTTGTTGCATGACGAACTGGTATCGAACCATTTAGATGATCTGCTGAAACTGGTCGTGCCCTTCGTGATCGCGGCGGCGGGGGTTTATTTGATCTTTTTCCTCGAACCCAAAAACACTGTCCAATTGCGGAAATGGATTGCGGCGGTTCAAGGCCGGAGCTGGTCGGGATTTTGGCGCCTGACGCCTAACTGGATACTTGCACTTGCGTTGCTATGGATTGTGGGTCTTTTGCAAATCGTGATTCTAATTGGCCAAGATGTTCAATTGCCCGAACCGGTGCGGTGGCTTGGCGTTTCAATTGGGGAAGTATCCAGTATCTGGGTATTTGCGGTGCTGCTATTTGTCTGCCGCGATATTCTTTTGCTGTTGTATCTCAATCTGTCGCGTACCAAAGGCAAACCGGATACGACCGGTATTATCTATTTGGCGGTGCTTTACGGTTTGCTTCCGCCGTTGGTCACCGTATTGGGCGGGCACTCTTTATTGCCGATCGTGGTTCCGTATCCGTCGGATAATTTCCTTCTTGTAGTTGTCCCGGTGAGTCTGCAGATCGCCGCGATTGGCTATATTTGCCGTCGCGCATGGAATAGCCAGCACCCCGAACGAACGGTGCAGCTATCTGGCGGCTCTTCCGGCGCCTCTGGGGAATAATCTCCTCCGGCGATGGCGTAACGGCCGTTTTCCTGTACATTTACAATTATTAGCCGTGCCCGCGGTTTGTTTGGGACGGGGAAATAGGGGTGATTTCAATGACGACACGAGACGATACGCGAAGAGCGAAAATCATTGCCGATCTGGTCAAGACGGCAAAGTCGCGAAAACTTGGACGGCGCAGTGCCTTGGCGCCGGCATTCATCAGCGAGTTCTACGGCGGGATTCCACTGGAAGACATTGAACGTCTCGGCACCGAAGACCTTCTCGTTGCGGCAATCTCCTGCCTCGATTTCGCGGTCCAGCGTCGTCCGGGGCGCACGAAAATCCGTGCCTTCAATCCCGAAGACGATCACCCGGCCTGGCACGCCCGCCAAACCATTGTCGAAATCATCAACGACGATATGCCATTTTTGGTCGATTCGGTGACCAACGCGCTGAACGGTTTGAACATTACCGTTCACACGATAATTCATCCGGTGTTTTCGGTTGAGCGCACAAAGGGGGGCACGCTGTCCAAGCTCGAGCCCCGCCGAAAAGAAACGCCGGAAAGCCGATTTGAATCCCATATGCAGGTGCATATCGATGAGCAGACCAGCGCCCGGGCCCTGAAACGGATCGAGAGCGAGCTTCGCCGGGTGCTGAGCGACGTGCAGGCCGCGGTTCGGGATTGGCGGCCGATGTTGCATCAGGTCAACAATCTGATCGTCGACCTTGAAACCACCCAAACCAAAATACCCCAGCGCGAAGTCGACGAATCGGTCGAGTTTCTGAAATGGATGCTGAACGGTCATTTTACCTTCCTGGGCTATCGTGAATTCGAGCTGAAGGGCCGCGGCCGGCGGACCCACTTTAGTGTCGTGCCAAACTCCGGGCGTGGGATCCTGCGCGATGACGAACGGATCGTGTTCAGCAAACTGCGCAATGTTGGTGAAATTTCACCGGAGATCGAAGCCTTCCTGCGCCAACCTCACCTGTTGTTGGTAACCAAGGGCGGAATGATGTCCACAGTGCATCGGCGCACGCCGATCGATGCCATTGGGATCAAAAAGCTAGATGCGTCGGGCAAGGTGATCGGCGAGTATCTCATCGTTGGGCTATTCACGTCGGTGGCCTATAGCCGCAGCGCATCGACAATTCCTTATGTCCGACGCAAGGTCCAAGAAGCGATGGATCGGTCCGGCTACGACCCCACGGGTCACACCGGCAAAGCGTTGATGCATATTCTGGAGAACTTTCCGCGCGACGAATTGTTCCAGATCACAGTGCGCGATTTGGTGGCGATCGGGAACGGTGTCGTCACGTTGCAGGATCGTCAGCGGCTAGCACTTTTTGTGCGTAAGGATCCGTTTGAACGATTTGTGTCGGCATATGTCTATCTACCGCGCGAGCGATATAACCAGAGCCTGAGAAATGAGCTGGAGCGCATACTGTGCGAGGCGTTCGATGGCACCATCACGAGCGAAAGTTCCCAGTTTGGTGACGATCCGCTCGGGCGTCTGCACCGGATTATCACCCCTCGTACCGATGCTATTCCCAAATATGACGTGCGCAAGATCGAAGCCGAATTGCGCGAAGCGGCGCGGTCCTGGTCCGAACGTCTGCACGATGTGCTCGCCAACGCCCATGACGAGGAAACGGCAAAATCGATGATGGAGCGTTATGGCGATGCGTTCCCCGCGATATATCGAGAGAACTACCCGGTCGACGAAGCGATTCACGACATAACTAAATGCGAGGAAACCCTCAGGACCAACACGCTCTGCCTTAGTCTCTACAAGCCCGACGGGGCGTCAGCGCCTGAGTACAGGCTGAAGATTTATAACCCCGGCGATGCGATGGCACTTTCCGACGTACTGCCGGTGCTCGAAAATATGGGACTCAAAGTGATCAACGAAGTGCCGTTCCGGGTCCACCCAACCGGCGCCGAAGCGGGCATTCAAATTCATGACTTCGGACTTGTCACCGAATCCGAGCAAAAAATCGACCATGAGGCGGTTCGATACGCATTTCACGATGCGTTCGCGCGCGTCTGGCAAGGCGAAATGGAGGATGACGGCTTCAACAAGCTTGTCCTTATTGCCGGGCTGAGTTGGCGCGACGTGGTGGTGTTGCGCGCCTATTGCAAATATTTGCGCCAGGCCGGCGTCCCGTTCAGTCAGGCCTATATGGAAGAAACCATGGCCGGCAATAGCGGGATTGCAGGCAAGATCGTCGAGCTTTTCACCGCACGGTTCGATCCTGATTTCGTGGGTCGGCGAAAAGTGCGGAATCGCGCGCCACCCAGAGCATCAACCGAATGCTGGAAAAGGTCGCAAATCTCGACGAAGACCGCATCATTCGCCACTACGTCAATCTGGTGCAAAACACGCTCCGGACCAATTTCTACCAGGCCGGTGAAGACGGGGCGGTGAAACCCTATGCATCGTTCAAGTTCGATGCGCAGAATGTCGATGCCTTGCCGCTTCCGAAACCGCTTCGGGAAATATTCGTTTACAGCCCGCGCTTCGAAGGCGTGCACCTCCGCTTCGGGTTTGTCGCGCGCGGCGGCTTGCGCTGGTCGGATCGACGCGAGGATTTCCGCACCGAAATTTTGGGTCTGGTTAAGGCACAGCAGGTTAAGAACGCGGTGATCGTACCGGTCGGGTCGAAAGGTGGCTTCGTGCTGAAAAAGGCGCCGCCGATGTCCGATCGGGAAGCTTTCATGGCCGAAGGTATTGCGGTCTATAAGAATTTCATCCGCGGCATGCTCGACATCACCGACAACCTGAAAGGGAATGATGTTGTGCCGCCGGAACAGGTCGTCCGCCAGGATGACGACGACCCCTATCTAGTGGTCGCCGCCGATAAAGGGACAGCAACCTTTTCCGATTTCGCCAACGG
>DLVK01000537.1:0-3262 GCA_003444235.1 Rhodospirillaceae bacterium | reverse complement strand
TTAGGCAAGTGCGGTAACCACCTTGCGATCGAAACTCTTGCCCACTTCGCTCAGCAGAATATCCACCGCCTTGTCGAAATTCATGCCCGGCCGCCAAGAGCGCGCGCTTACCATACCGACAAAGGCATTGGCGACAGAGACCACACGGGCAGTGACGAGAATCTCCTCGCCTTTGAGACCCTTGGGCCCACCACTGCCGTCGAAGTTCTCCTGAATTTGACGCAGTGTGCCTTCGACCGAGCCATCGAATTCGATGTCTTTGATGAGATCCGCGCTAGTAAAGACGCTTTCGCGGATCATTGCCATCTCTTCGTCGGTCAGTTTGTCCTGCTTGGTCAGAACTTCTGTCGGCACTTCGATCTTGCCCAAATTCATCAATGAGCCGGAGATTTCGACGGTTTCCGTATCGACGTAATCGAGTTCCATCTCACTCGCGAGCGCGCGCGAAACTTCGGCGACGCGGGTCGAATGGTTGGCCGAGAACGGATCGCGACGATCGACCACGCTTACCAATGCACGGACGAGCTGTTTAAGGATGCGTTCCCGACGCGCCCGTTCCGCCATCACTTCCGAGATATCCTGGGAGACCATCAGCACGCCGGGCGGGAAATCTTCGCGGGCGGGCAACGGGATAAAATCCGATTTGTAGGTCATTTCTCCCTTGCCGGCGACCAACACTTCGTGAGTGACGCTCATAGGCTCATCGCTCATCAAAACGTCCTGGACCCAACGTTCGATGCGTCGCCCTTGTTGCGGGCCGAGAACGCTGACCACCGATTTATCGAACAAGTCGCCACGATCCATGCCGGTCAGGTCGAGGGCGATCTGGTTGAACCAGCGATACTTGCCTTCCTCGTCGAAGACAATTACCGAGTTCGGCTGGCTGTCGGTAACCAAATGCATGAAATTGCGTTGACCTTCGAATCGGATCGCCAGGGCCTGGAACCGTTCGGCGGCTTCGGTCGCGCGTTTTGAAGCCCCCTTGAACCACACTGCGACAAACGCGATCAGCAGCAAAATGATCAGCCCAACAAAGCCAAGCACCATATTGCGCAACCGCTCTTCGGCTTCGGCGAGAGATTCTTCCGAATCGATCTTGTACATCAATCGCCAAGGCGCTCCTTCGATCGTCCGATGTACTACCAACACCTCCTTCTCGCGATAGTCGGTCTTGATGGCGAATTGTTCCTTGCCATCGACAGCAAACGCCGCAGCCAAATTAGGCGTATCGAGATTGAGTTTGCGCTTCAGCGCCGGCGACCCATCAAGCAATGGCGAGATATATTGGATCGTTCGTTCCTTTAGCCGCAGCAGCACCGCCTCGGCGGTCTTGTCCACATTGCCCGGCTGTTTCAGGAGTGGAAACAACTCCTTGCCGTAGACTTTCACGCCAACGACCAACCCGACGCTCTTATCAGGATCGGTTTCGGAGGCAATTGGTGCCGTAAACATAATCGACGGAGTTTTGTCGGGGCCGAAATAGATGGTCGACATAGCCGGCTTGTCTTTAGGTGCCCGGGCAAGTTCGGCGCGCAATTCATCGTTGATCGGCGGAAAACTGTCGCTGGCAACTAGCGCTTCTCCCTTCAATGAAACGATGCCGAGACCCGAATAGCCATATTGCTCTGTCGCCGCCTTGGCACCTTCGCCCTTAATTTTACTAATGAAGCCAGCTTGTTGGGCCCGGCTGTTGAGCAAATTTTGGAGAAATTGCAGTTCCGGCGAATCTGCTACCTGCCCACCGGCGGCCTCGGCCTGCTCGACATAAAATCCAACGCCCTGGGTGACATTGGGGTCGGTGATTGCGCGGACTTCCTCGACCTGTTTGGAAATCCATTTTTCAATGACGTCGCGGCGGCTATCGATGATGATCGACAGACGGTCTTGCCAGCGCTGCACCTCACGCTCCCTTTGCGCTTCGACGAATTGCAATGCCGCGAATATTCCAGCCACCGCTGCGACCAAAAGCACCAGCCCGGTGATCGCCATTTTCGCGACGGTGCTTTTCTCCGCCGGGCGCACCGCACTACTGGGCGCCTTTTTTTCCTTAGCCGCCGGTTTGCTTTCTTCCGATTTCTCTTCTTCTTTGGTTTCTTTTTCAGCGTCGGATTCGCTCATGATGTCCCCCAAGGTGCCGCCGCCTTCCGGCGCGCAAGTTCAAATCTCGGTGATTTGACCACAATAACGCACAATATGTGACAAATAGCACTGTCGGTCGATAGAACGTTTTATATAGTACACTGTCGAAACCGTAAGAATAGTTGATAAAGTACCAATAAGAAATCTATAAGACACTAGGTTGAGGCACAAAACGTGCGTAAAGTATCTGAAATAAAAGGATAAAATCAAACGGCATCCCTTGCCGCAGGGATTCTATTGCTGGCCGTTGCGCTAGTGCCCGTGTCGGCAAATGCGGCAAAACCGCAAAAGTTGTTCGGAACATCCGAAATCCGCTCGTCGAAAATCACCAAATTCAAAAAATGGTCGACGGTGGTTACCCGGTACAACAAAGAAAAACCCAACGAATTGAAGGCCTGCCGGCCTTCGCCCCGCAACCGGTGCATGCTGGCTCGCTGGCGCATTTTCCTAAAGCAGATCGCCAACGACCCACCCCGCGTTAAAATCAACAAAATCAACGCGTATCATAATAAATGGCGCTACCTGTTGGACCCGGTCAATTACAAGAAAAAGGACTACTGGGCGACGCCGAAGCAGTTCTTCGCACGCCGCGGAGACTGCGAAGACTATGCGATTTCCAAATATATGGCGCTAAAACATGTCGGCTTTTCCGAAAAGGATATGCGGGTTGTGGTCGTACAGGATCTCAATTTGCGCGTCGGACACGCTATCCTGATCGTCTATTTGGATGGCAAGCCGCTACTCCTGGACAATCAGATCAAACAGGTAATCGACGCCAATCGGGTCCGCCACTACCGACCGATTTACTCCATAAACGAAAAGAATTGGTGGCTTCATCGCGGCTTTAAAGGCAAGGGCAAAGCCAAACGCAAGCGGCGGACACGCCGATAAAGTCAGGCCGGAGCAGAGAAAAGAATAAGGACTGTAATAAAAGTCTTATCGCGGTCTATAGTGTGAACGGATAGGTATTATGATGCGCTATCAGGGAATTTTGTCGGTTCGCCGGCGGGCGCAATAAATTTAGGAGCAACGTCTAAATGGCCTTGGAACAACAAGGTGCCAGCCAAGAATATTTGTTGTTGGACTACGCGCAACGCCTCGAACGGCATCGCCAGGACCGGCG
>DLVK01000356.1:0-4215 GCA_003444235.1 Rhodospirillaceae bacterium | reverse complement strand
GGACGTTGCCATAGCCGGTATCGAAATCGCCGATCACCGGAATATCAACCGCGTCCGCCATCTGGGTCAGGCGTTCGGTAATCTGAACCGGGTTGATCATGCCCATATCGGGAATACCGGTCGAACGCGCGATACCGCCGCCGGTGGCATAGACGATCTCCGCGCCCGCAGCCTGGACGATCCGCGCCGACATGCCGTCATAGGCACCGGGGATCAGGAAAGTCTTGCCAGTGGCGAGTAATTCGCGAAGTTTGGTCGTGGCACGCATAGAGTCACTCCTCCGTCAAAATCTCAAAAATTTGGAAAACCGAACGTGCGGAGCGCCGAACGTCCGGCTAAGCGATGTTATCGCATGGGTGGCGAATTCGTTCAATGCTAAGAGATAATTAGTCGAAAAAACCCCTTATTCCGCGTATTTCTTCTCTAGCTCGCGAATCTTCGATAGGCCGCCGATTTCCCAGGCTTCGTCGAGGGGCATGAGCTTGTCCTGCACCGCTTTGCTATCGCCGGTCTGGAAGATCGACTGCAGCGTGTCCTTCGCCGCCTTGGCGACCGCCAGTAGGGGCTGGGCGTAGAAGCAATCGAGTTTGAAGCCCATCTCCGCGACTTCTTCGGCGGTGAGGATCGGCACCATCGGGCTTGGCGAGTGGTTGTAAAGTAGCGGTATGCGGTCCTTGAAATGGGTGGCGATGGCGCGCGTGTCGTCGAGATTGTCCGCAACCTCGCAAAACAGCATGTCTGCACCGGCCTCGATATAGGCATCGCCGCGCTCGAGCACCGCCTCCAACCCTTCGACCAGATAGGCGTCGCAGCGGGCGATGATCACGAAATCATCATCCCGTCTCGCGTCCAAGGCGGCGCGGAGCTTCTGGGCCATCTCTTCTTTTGGGATCAGCGATTTGCCCATCATGTGGCCGCAGCGCTTGGGCCAGGTTTGATCTTCGATGTGAATGCCGGCGATCCCGGCGGCCTCGAAGGCACGGACCGTGCGGCGCGCATTCAAAGCATTGCCGTAGCCGTTGTCCGCATCGACGATGACGGGAATATCCACCGCCTCGGCGATATAGCGCGCGTTAGTCACCATTTCTTCCATCGACAGCAGGCCGATGTCCGGATAGCCCCGGCAGACCGAAGTGCCGGCGCCGGTGACCACACATAGCTGAAATCCCACCTGCTCGACGAGCTGGGCGGTCATGGCGTCGTGGGCGCCACCGGCGAGCACCAGCCCGTCCTGGGCCAGCAATTGGCGGAGTTGGGCGGTCGCTTTCATCTTTTCCTCCCGGATTATGCGGGCAGTGGAGACTTGTCGTTGCCGTCGGGAATCTCCACGTCGAAATTATTCAGCACGGCGGAGATCAGCGAATAGAAGCCGGGCAGCGCGGTCAGTTCGACGACCGCATCGGGGCCGAACCGTTCGAGGGCTTCGTTGAAGGTTTTGTCGGAAACGCGGCCGCTATTATCGAAGATTTCCTTGGCGAAATCGTAGACAAGTCTTTCGTCGTCGTCGGCAAAAGGCGGATCGCGCCGCTCGGCGATCGCATCGCAGACCGACGGGTCGAGTCCTTCCTGTTCGGCGATACGGCGATGGGCATGCCATTCGTATTGGGCGGTCCAGTGCCGTCCGGCAACGATGATGGCGAGTTCGCGGAGTTTGCCCGGCAGCACGCCGTTGAAGCGAAGCTGAGCGCCCACTTGCTGAATCAGATCGCCCAATACCGGGTGATGCATCAGCGGTACGAACGGGCCGCGCAATTCGCCGCGCGGGCTTGCGACCAATTGATCGCGAAAGGTTTCCTGATCGGGGGTGAGATTGTCGAGATCGACGTCGGGCATGCGACCCATGGCGGTTCCTCCTCATAGAAGTTTTGCGGGATCATAGTGGTTGGGCCGGGGCCCGGCAATTAGGCGCGCTCAGTTGGACTTCTCGTCCTTTTCTTCGTTCATTTTTTCGTCCGCCTTTTCCGGCGAGCGAAGCAAGAACAGGAGTGGCATCAGCGCCACGATGGTGAACATCATGACCGTGAAATCGTGGATATAGGCAATGAACTCCGCTTCCGCCTCGATCACTTTTTCCAAGCTGGCGACGCCTTGGGCACGTTCCAGGTCCCATTTGTCGGGTAGCGTCAGGTGTTGCAGGCGCTCGTTATAGAGACTGGCGTTTTCGGCAAGGCTCTGGCGTGCGGTGTGGGTGGAGCGCACCAACATCAGGAACAGCACCGAGACACCGATTGAGGATGCCATGCGTCGGATCAGACTCAGGATGACAGACGCATCGGGCCGGAGCGAGGCAGGGATGTTCTGAAATGCTGCCGTTACCGCTGCGGTCGACATAAAGCCGAGCCCAAAGCCTTGGAGCAGGATCGCGATCATAATCGGGAAAGGTTCCGTTTCCCGTGAAAGCTGGGACAGCATCCAGCAGGATACCGCCACGCTCAGCATGCCGAGAAAAATGACCGGGCGCGGGTTGAACCGTTGCAAGAGCAGCCCGCAGAGGAAGGCCGCGATCATGGTTCCGGCACCGCGCGGTGTCATGAGCACGCCTGCATCCATCGGCGGATAGCCGAGATGGTTCTGCAGGATCGGGGGGATCAAGCCGACATAGCCCCACATCATGAAATTCAAAATGAATCCGAACACCGCGCCGACGAGAAAATCCCTGTTTTTAAAGACCGCCGGATTGAGGTAGGCGTTGCGTGACGAAAAACAGTGGATCGAGAAAACCCAAAAGGTGGCGCCGGCAAGAATGGCGTAGAACACGATTTCCGGCGAATTGAACCAATCGAGCCGTTGGCCGTTATCGAGCACCAGTTGGAAAGCGCCGATACAAATTGCGAGGACGAAAAAGCCGAAAAGATCGAACCGCTTCGAGCCTTCGGGTTTGTCGGTCGGCACCAGCGTATGCATCATCACTAGCGCGGTGAGGCCGAGCGGGATGTTCATCAAGTAGACCACCTGCCAGCCGAAAAATTCCGTCAGTACGCCCCCGACCAGCGGCCCGATCACGACCGCGCTCATGCGCCCGGTTTGTAGCCAGCCGAATGCCTTGCCCTGTTGTTCCCGCGGGAAAGTGGCAAGCACTACCTGAATGGTGAGCGGGTTCAATCCGGCGGCGAAGCATCCCTGCAGAAAACGGAAGGCGACGATTTCAGGGATGCTGGAGGATTGCGAGACCAGGGTCGAGAACACCAGAAATCCGCAAATGACGAAGATATAGAGGCGTTTCCGGCCGAGTTTCCGTGCCAACCAGGCATAAACGGGCGTGAACATGGCTGCCGCCACTAGATATGCGGTCAGTACCCAGGAAACCTCGGTAATAGTGGCTGACAGCGCGCCCTGCATTTGCGGTAGCGCGACGCCGGTCGCAAAACTGTCCATACCCTGCATGGCACCGGCAGGAATCGTCGACAGCGCGATTAACAGCTTCTGCCGTTCGGTGAGATCGGATTCTGTTTCGGTTGCGGCCATGGATTCCGGATCTTTTGCGCTCGGATGAACACGCTCGCGGTCGCACTATAGCCCGGATGGATTTTCACGCCAGCCGGAAGCGGCTAATATCCTGTTATCCCTTAGAAGAATACGAGTGAAAAATGTCCTACAAGCATATCGAGGTAAAACCGCTCACAGGAGCGATGGGCGCGGAAATTTTCGGACCCGACCTATCGAAGCCGCTCGACAAAGAAACCTTCGAAGAAATTCACAATGCGTTGCTCGATCATTTGGCGATCTTTTTCCGTGATCAGGACCTGACCCCGCCCCAGCAGGTACGGTTTGCCAAACGGTTCGGGCCGATCCATGTCCATCCCTACATGAAAGGCATGGATAATTGCCCTGAAGTTCTCCGCATTAGCCGGACGCCTGACGATCCCCGTGCCTTCGGCAATGCCTGGCATACGGATCAGATGTTCGTGCCGACGCCGGCGATGGGAACCATGCTGTATGGCGTCGAGGTTCCCGAGCCCGGCGGAGACACATGTTTCATCAATATGCAGAAGGCCTACGAGGCCCTATCACCGGGCATGAAAAAGATGTTGGGTAAGGTCAAAACCTGGGCAGTAGGCGACAAGTTCAAGAAATTCGGAGGCCGCAAACGTACCGATCAGTGGAAAGGAAAGGCGACGATGCGGGCGAAGGCTCCGCCGAAAGATTTGCAGACGGAATCCGCGCATCCTCTTATTCGCACTCATCCTAAGACCGGGAAAAAGGGTCTCTATTTCG
>DLVK01000232.1:2483-8143 GCA_003444235.1 Rhodospirillaceae bacterium | reverse complement strand
TTTTCGATCGCTCGATAAATCCTTATCGCGGCTGTGAACATGGTTGCATCTATTGTTTCGCACGCCCGACGCACGCTTATCTCGGCCTTTCGCCGGGTCTCGACTTCGAAACCAAACTTTTTTTCAAGCCCGACGCGCCCGACAGGCTCGCCGAAGAGTTGAGCGGCGCCAAATATCATCCTGCGGTGATCGCGCTCGGCACCAATACCGACCCTTACCAGCCAATCGAGCGCACCCAGCAGCTGACCCGCCGAATATTGGAAACATTGCAGGAATTCAGCCATCCGCTTTCCATCGTCACCAAATCCAATTTGGTCCTGCGTGATTTGGATATTCTTGCGGATATGGCCGGCCGAAATCTCGCCACCGTCACGATATCGCTCACCACTCTAGACCGAGCACTAGCGCGCAAGCTGGAGCCCCGGGCACCTACCCCTGCCCGGCGTCTGCATGCGATTGAGGCGCTGAGCGCTGCGGGCATACCGACCGGTGTGTTGGCGGCACCGATGATTCCCGCACTCAATGATAGTGAGCTGGAGCGCATTCTCAGCGCTGCCGCCAACGCCGGTGCCACTAGCGCGGGCTATGTTCTTCTGCGCCTGCCGCTGGAAATCGCGCCTTTGTTTGAAGAATGGCTCGATGCCCATGCGCCGTCGAGAAAGAACCATGTTCTTAGTCTGGTACGCGACGCCCGCAACGGAAGAATGTACGATTCCGAATGGAGCCAGCGCATGCGAGGCACGGGTCCGTATGCGGATATTTTAAGGCAACGCTTCAATGCCGCGCGGCGAAAATTCGGGCTCGATAAGCGAAGGCTGGATCTCGATACGTCGCAATTCCGCCGTCCGCCACGATCCGGTGACCAATTAGCGCTTTTCTGATCCTGAGACTTTCGTCCGCGTCATAAATTTGCCGCAATAGCGACTTATATTTCATAGGCTTATTGGATAACTCCGGTTAGACTCGAAAGCCGATGGAACACGGAACGGATTTTACTGGCCTTGCCTTGGTCGCCGCTGCGGCGACGCTGTGCGGCATGGCGCTGGCGCGTCTTAAACAACCGCCGATCGTGGGCTATATCCTGGCCGGCGTAATTCTCGGACCCTCTGGTTTTGCTTTGGTGGAAGACCGGTCTCTAGTAGGCCCGTTAGCGGAACTCGGCGTGCTGATGCTGCTTTACTTTATCGGCATGGAGTTGTCGCTGCGGAGCTTCCGACGGCTTTGGCGCGTTGCCGTCGGGGTGGCCGCCCTTCAAATCGTAGTCTCGCTGGGCGTCATGTTTCTGTTTCGCTGGGCGCTCGGCTGGCCGATCGAGCACGCTATTCTGTTTGCCTTCGTGCTGGCGCTCAGCAGCACCGCCGTCGCCATCCGCATGCTGGAAGATACCGGTGAACTACGGACCCGTGTCGGCAAGGTCGCGGTCGGCATCTTGATCGCTCAGGACCTTGCGGTGGCACCGATGCTGTTGGTGCTGGAAAGCATGACCCAGGAGGCGGCGGTGATGACCATGCTCGCCAAGGTCACGGTCTCCGTCGGGCTTATCGTCGCCGCCGTACTCTATTTCAGCCAACGGCGAGCAATTAACTTACCGCTCGGGAAAATCGCCGAGGACAAAAAGGAACTCGTGCCTTTAACCGCGCTCACCGGCTGTTTCGGCTTCGCGGCACTAGCTGGCCTGTTCGGACTGTCCCCGGCTTTCGGAGCCTTTATGGCCGGCCTCCTGGTGGGCAACAGCCGCCAACGAAAATTATTTTTCGACCTCGCCAAGCCAATCGAAAACATACTTTTGATGGTGTTTTTCCTTTCGATCGGCCTTCTGATCGATCTTGGCTTCCTATGGGACAATATCGGCGTCGTAGTGGCGCTTTGGCTGTTCGTCTCGGTTTTCAAAACCGCCCTTAATGTCGGTTTGCTTCATTTGTTCGGCGAGCCCTGGCGACAAGCCTTTCTCGCCAGTTTGATGCTGGCGCAAATCGGCGAGTTTTCGTTCGTTCTCGGCGCCGCTGCCATCGACCGTGCGATCATCGCCAGTGAAACCCACCGGCTTATCGTCGCAATCACTGTGCTCTCGTTGGTAACCAGTCCCCTCTGGCTCACCACTATGCACCGACTGCAACATCGCGCCGCTTCGCACATCAATGGCATCGGTCGCCTGTTGCGGTTCGTTTTCTACCGAGAACGGCGATTTGTCACCGATGTAACCCACGGCGCATCCGCAGGTGTCAAAGATATGGCCGTAAAAAGCACCGGACTTTGGGCGGCTATACTGGCCAAATTTAAGTCTTGGCGAACCAGCAAAAAATCACCTCCCGAACCGTCCAAACCGGTCGAAGGGGAAATACTGCCTCCCAATCCAATTTTCGAAAAGAACGCAAATACCCGTGCTCGCAGACGACACTCGACAAGGCCAGGCGAAAGTATACCTAGGCGTAATAAGGGTGGCTAAGCGCCTAATCGGCAAATAACGCGATACAAGAACGAATTCTCAACCTGCCAAAATGTTGCGCTAAAATTTGATACTCTTTCGCAACATCTGCTATAAGTTAACGAGAACTAAATATCCAAGCAGCCTATAAAGTGAATTTCTGGTGAATTTCACGATAACGATCAAAAAGCTGTACAGGGATTGAAAAAATTCTAGGGACTGTCGTACTCGCCCAAATTGACGGCGCGTCGAGTACGATTGTGGGAGGACTGAATGCCACGACACGCTGTCGAACTCAGCGCGCAAGCTGAAAACATCACCCGACAACTGGCGGCATTTTCCAGTGGGCTTAGATACGAGCATTTGCCGGGCGAAGCGATTTTGGTCGCCAAGCAATGTGTGCTGGACGGCCTCGGCGTTATGCTGGCCGGCTCCCGCGATCCGCTAACCGATAAGATCATGTCCTATGTCCGCTGCGAAGGCGGCAGTCCGAAATCGACCATCGTCGGCTTCGGGGACCGAACCTCGCCATCACAGGCCGCTTTGGTGAACGGCGCCGCCGCTCATGCTCTCGATTACGACGACGTGCTTCGCCCACTCCACGGCCATCCGACGGTCACGGTTTTGCCGGTCGTACTGGCACTTGGCGAAAAGCTTGGCGCCGGCGGTAAAGGGATGATCACCGCTTTCGTGGCCGGGGTCGAAACCGACGCGCGCGTCGGCGCCATGATGGGTGACAAGCATTATGAGAAGGGCTGGCACGCAACCGGAACGGTGGGCACCTTCGGCGCCGCCGCCGCTGCGGCACGGCTGATGAAGCTTGACGCGGAGCAGACCGCGCAATGTTTTGGCATCGCCGCTACCCAGGCCGCGGGCCTAAAAGCCATGTTCGGTACCGAATGCAAACCGCTCCATGCGGGCAAGGCCGCCATGAACGGCATTATCGCCGCGGAACTGGCTTCGCGTGGGTTTACCAGCCGGTCGGACGTGCTCGAATGCAAACAGGGCTTTGCGGATACGCAAACCGACAGCTTCAAACCCGACGAAGCGCTCGATGGGCTCGGCGAACTTTTCCACACGCTCGATGTCAAATTCAAATATCACGCCTCGTGTTTCGGCACTCACTCGATGTTGGAAGCACTATCCATCATCAAGCAAAATCCTGCCTTCGATCAGGACAAGATCGAACGGGTCGAGGTCCGGGTACCGATCTTTTCGCTCGATGTTTGCAACATTCAGGAACCGCAAACCGGTCACGAAGCGAAATTCAGCTATCGCTTCAATGCCGCGCTTTCATTGCTCGGCAAGGAGACAAGCAGTCTCAAAAGTTACAGCGATAAAATGACCCAACGGGCGGACATCTGCGAGATGCGCGACAAGGTCTCGGTCAATTCGGCCAAGAATCTCGACCGCTACGCGACCGACGTATTCGTCTATCTCGGCGAAAAAACGGTAATTACCGAGCATGGCGATATGGGACCACCGGTTGAGGACTTCGGCAGCCAAGGTGAAAAGCTCGAGCGCAAATTCCGCGCCCTGGCCGAACCGCTGATCGGTCATTCCAACACCAATCAGGTCATCGACGCTGTCTGGTCGCTTGAATGCCAGCCAGGCGTGGGCACTGCGCTATCCGGTCTCAAAGTCGCCTAATACCGCCAATGGACCTGTCGGTGGCGGACACCGATAATCATGCCCGATTTTAGCCGCGAGATCGCACTTGGCGGTACCGTAGCAGGTATCGACGAAGTGGGCCGCGGCCCTTGGGCGGGCCCGGTGGTTGCCGCCGCTGTAATTCTCGATCGCAGTCGCGTGCAGCAGGAACTGCTGTTAGGTCTGGACGATTCAAAGAAACTCACGGCCAAAAAACGCGAAGCATTGTTTGTTCTGCTACCCGAATGCGCTGAAATCGGGCTCGGCCGCGCCGAAGTGGACGAAATCGATACGCTCAATATCCTTCAAGCCAGCTTGCTGGCGATGCGCCGAGCGTATGACGCCCTCTCAACTCCCCCGCAATCCGCACTGGTTGACGGTAACCGAGCACCCGACCTCCCTTGTTTCGTCGAAACCATAGTGAAAGGCGATGGCCGCTCCCTCTCGATTGCCGCTGCTTCCATCGTTGCCAAAGTCAGCCGCGATCGCGAAATGGCCGAGCTGGCAACAAGTTTTCCAGGATATGGTTGGGAGCGGAATGCGGGATACGGCACCAAGCAACATCGGGAAGCCTTGGCCGAACTTGGGGTTACGCCCCATCACCGGAAATCATTTGCTCCGATTGCCGCACTATTAGCGTAAAATTAAATCATCATCACTACATATTGTATAAGTATTAAATATTTATACTACATGTATAAATTAGTAATCAATTAGTATTGTCTTTTTTTATTTGCCGAATTACTTTTGCCTTACACAGGGATACAACTGGCGAATAAAAAAATGTCAGATAAAAAGGACAAACAGAAGGATTGTCCCGGCTCGACGATGCAATCTGCCGTGATTTTAGGCGATAGCATCGAAATGATGTCGGAATTGCCGGCGAAATCGGTGGATATGGTTTTTGCCGACCCGCCCTACAATCTTCAACTCGACGGCGAATTGCACCGCCCCAACAACACCAAAGTGAATGGCGTCGACGACGCCTGGGATAAAGTGGGTAGTTTTGCCGATTACGACCGGTTCACACGCGATTGGTTGACCGGCGCTCGGCGAATGCTGAAGGACGACGGTACGCTGTGGGTAATCGGCACCTACCACAACATCTATCGGGTCGGCGCCATCCTTCAAGACATGGATTTCTGGTTCCTGAACGACGTGGTCTGGGTAAAGACCAATCCGATGCCAAATTTCCGCGGCACCCGGTTCACCAACGCCCATGAAACGTTGCTCTGGTGCGCAAAGTCGAAAAAAAGCAAATACACTTTCAATTACGAAGCCATGAAAGCGCTCAACGAAGACCTGCAGATGCGGAGCGATTGGATGATGCCGCTCTGCACTGGCGATGAGCGCCTGCGCGACGAAGAGGGCACCAAGGTACATCCGACACAGAAACCGGAAGGCTTGATCTATCGGGCAATTTTGGCAGCCACAAACCCAGGCGATATGGTGTTGGATCCTTTCTTCGGGACCGGCACCACAGGTGCGGTGGCGAAAAAGCTTGGCCGCCGCTATCTCGGCATCGAAAGCAGCTCGGACTATGTGCAAGCGGCGCTGGACCGGCTTGAATCCACCCCCGAGCCCC
>DLVK01000232.1:0-2182 GCA_003444235.1 Rhodospirillaceae bacterium | reverse complement strand
CCCCCCCCGAGCCCCATTCTCTGGAGCTGATCGAAACTCCGTCGAAACGGCGCCAACCGCGCATCCCTTTTGGGTGGTTGGTAGAGCGCGGGTTGCTCTCGGCGGGAGACATCTTGGTAAGTCCGTGTCGCCAGCACACCGCCAAAGTACGTGCGGACGGAACCGTGATTTCGTCCAGTCATCGCGGTTCCATTCATCAGGTAGGTGCCGCGGTGCAAGGCGCGCCTAGCTGCAACGGCTGGACTTTTTGGTGCATGAACGTGGAAGGCAAGAACGTCTCCATCGACGTGCTGCGCCAGCAATTGCGTTCCGAGCTGAATTAGTCGTTCAAGCGGCCTTCAGCGCCAATTTCACGATTTTTCGCATTACCGTCGGCAATGCCTGGTCGCCGAGCGCATCCGGCATACACCAGACGCAATCGGTCGGTGCGGCGGCGTCAGCCTGAGCCGCCAAGACCGCCAACTCCAGGTGAAAATGAGTGAATGTATGACGCACCGTGCCCGGCAAATTCTGCCAACTACTGACACTCATCGGCGCCGCATCGGTCGAAGCAAGTGGATCGGGCATCTTCCCTTCGCTCCATTTGCTGCTCGGCACCTCCATCATGCCTCCCAACAGTCCCTTTTCCGGCCGACGGCGAAGCAAAATGGAGCCGTCCGGCCGCGTAATCCAAAAGGCGATGCCGCGACGGGTCGGGCGCTCGGGTTTTGGCTTTTTCACCGGCAATGTCTCGGCGATGGATTTGCCGGAACAGTGCTCGGTCCAAGGGCAAAGCATGCATTTCGGTTTTCGTACCGTGCACACCGTTGCCCCCAAATCCATCACCGCCTGAGCATAATCGCCAGGCCTGAAACCTGGCGTGAGCGATGCGGTATGGTCATAGAGAACCGGTTTGGACTGGGGCAAAGGATCGGTAACCGAGAATAGCCGCGCCATGACTCGCTCCACATTCCCATCCATCACCGCGGCCGGCCGGTCGAACGCGATTGCGGACACAGCGGCAGCGGTATAGGGGCCGATGCCAGGAAGCTTTTTGAGGGAAATTTCGTCCTCGGGAAAACGCCCCCCATGGTCGCGGGCTATCACGCCCGCGCATTTGTGTAGATTGCGGGCACGCGCGTAATAGCCGAGCCCAGCCCAGGCCTGGAGCACTTCGTCGAGTTCGGCAGCGGCAAGGTCCTCGACCGTCGGCCAACGACCAATGAATTTTTCGAAATACGGCCCAACAGTCACTACCGTGGTCTGCTGCAGCATGATTTCACTGAGCCAGACATGGTACGGATCGGGTTTATCCCCTGGCAACGCGCGCCACGGCATGCGGCGGCGGTGACGATCATACCAATCGAGCAATTGATGGGCTGCGGTCGAACTGTTTCCGAGCGACACTGACAAGTTTCCGTTCGCGAGATTTGCGCGTTGGTCTATATGGGCATAGTCTGAACTCTCTTTCCAGCGCCAGCTTCGGAGCGATGCGTTGCCCGACCAAAACGACGATAACGCCAAACGCCGAAACGGCGGTCCACTGCCGATTGCGACACTGCTGCCGAAATTGACCCGAAAGGCACTCGGAAAATACGGCTTCTCCTATGCTGGCCTGATAACCGATTGGAAAACTATCGTCGGACCCGAGATCGCCCGCGCAAGTCTACCGGAAAAGCTTACCTTCCCCAGAAACAAGCGGGATTCCGGCATTCTACGCCTCAAAGCCGAAGGCGGGGCCGCACTCGAAATCCAGCATCTGGAACCGCAAATCCTGGAACGGATCAATAGCTATTTCGGCTACCGCGCGGTAACTCGCCTGCAATTAGTGAATGGGCCGGTGCCCAAGGCCAATGAATCCCCTCCGACCGGACGCACTGCCGCCGCCTCTTCAGACGAATCGTCGGAGCTGAAAATTGTCGATCCGAAATTGCGACAGGTGCTCGAACGATTCGGCAATTCGGTGAAAATTCGCGAATCAGAAGGCAAAAAAAGCTGATTCCGACAATCCGTTCCGCGCCAGCCCGGAAAAATTTACGCACACGGAACTGTGAAGTCGGACCCGTCCAGTTGCCTTGATTGCGCCACATTCTCCTTCCTATACTCCCGGCAAATTGGAACCGAACGAGGAGCGTGCCGTGAGCCGATATCTGAAATTGTTCGTGCTGCTTATAGGATTCGTCGGCGTGCAACCAGCGACGGC
>DLVK01000238.1:0-4263 GCA_003444235.1 Rhodospirillaceae bacterium | reverse complement strand
CACAGCTCACCAATGGCCTGGTATTTAGTTGGGCCGCCGTACCGTGGAATTCGATTGTCACCGCTGAGAGACCGGTCTCGGTCAGCTGACCAGCAAAACTGCCGAGCCGCTCGGCGAGCGTCATATAGGGTTGCAAGCGCGGCGCGTCCTCCGCCGATACCGAAGGCGCATTGATCGCGTTCTGCACGGCACCGGTCAGCAGATAGTCTGCCATCTGTTCGGCAACCTGAACCGCTACGATCTCCTGCGCTTCGGTCGTCGCGGCACCCAAATGCGGGGTCGCTACGAACTCATCATGGCCGAACAGCTTGTTGTCCTCAGCGGGTTCTTCTACGAAAACGTCGAACGCGGCACCTGCGACTTTGCCCGAATCTAGAGCATCGCGCAGGTCGTCTTCATCGACAATTCCGCCACGCGCACAATTGATGATGCGCACACCATCTTTCATCTTGGCGATCGACTCCTTGTTGATCAGGTTTCGGGTGGCATCGACGAGAGGTGTGTGAACGGTAATGAAATCCGCCCTGGCAAACAGATCGTCGAGTTCTACTTTTTCCGCCCCGAGTTCTTGGGCCCGTTCTTCGGTCAGGTAGGGGTCATAAACCACGACGCGCATTTTAAGGCCTTTAGCCCGGTCGACGACGATGGTGCCGATATTGCCGCAACCAACAACACCGAGCGTTTTGGCGGTAATCTCGACACCCATGAAGCGGTTCTTCTCCCACTTACCGGCCTGGGTCGATTCATTCGCTGCTGGAATCTGGCGCGCCAAGGCCATCATCATCGCAACTGCGTGTTCTGCGGTCGTGGTCGTGTTTCCGAACGGCGTGTTCATAACCACAACGCCCTTCTGAGACGCAGCATCGATATCGATATTGTCGACACCGATACCGGCGCGACCGACGACCTTTAGGTTCTCCGCCGCATCGAGCACTTCCGTCGTAACCTTGGTGGCGGACCGCACCGCCAATCCTTCATAGTCGCCAATAATCTTGAGTAGTTCGTCTTTGTCGAGGCCGGGTTTGAAATCCACCTCGACACCGCGGTCTTCGAAAACCTTGACCGCATCCTGACTCAACTTGTCCGAAATCAGAACCTTTGGCATGGCTATATCCTATTCCCTCTATTCGGCATCACCCAGCCTGGTCGACATATGCCTCGAACGCCCAATCGAGCCACGGCAACAAAGCCTCTATATCCGCTGTCTCGATAGTCGCTCCGCCCCATATGCGCAAGCTGGGCGGCGCGGCGCGATGGTTGTTGAAATCAAAGGCAACGCCTTCGCCTTCCAACATGGTGGCGATCGCCTTCGGCGCGCCTTGCAATGTTTCTTCATCAAGACCGCTGGTTTTCGAAATTTCTATGCAGATCGAGGTGCAAGATCGCGTCGCCGGGTCTTTGGGTAAGAATTCCGCCCATTTGGTTTCATCGACCCATTTCGCGATTGCGGCCAAGTTAGCTTCGGAGCGCCCCATCAGTCCGCTCAGACCACCAACCGAACGGGCCCAGTCGAGAGTGTAAATCGCATCTTCCACGCAGAGCATCGACGGCGTGTTGATGGTCGCGCCTCGGAACAACGCCTCATCAATCTTGCCCTTGGCAGCCATGCGAAACACCTTCGGCATCGGCCAAGGCGGCGAATAGTTTTCGAGCCGCTCGACCGCGCGCGGACTGAGTGCAAGCATGCCATGTGCCGCCTCGCCGCCAAGAACTTTTTGCCAGGACCAGGTGACCACGTCGAGCTTGTCCCAAGGCAAATCCATCGCAAAGACCGCAGACGTTGCGTCACAAAAAGTCAGACCGTCACGGCCAGCATCAATCCAATCGCCGTTCGGGACGCGCACGCCGCTTGTGGTGCCGTTCCACGTAAAGATCACATCGCGGTCGCAATCGACGGCAGAGAGGTCGGGAATTTCGCCATAGGGCGCTTCCATCACGCGTCGGTCTTCGATATCGAGCTGTGCGACCACGTCGGTGACCCACATCTGGCCAAAATTTTCCCAGGCCAGGACATCGACGCCACGCGACCCCAGCAACGACCACATCGCCATTTCGATCGCACCGGTATCGGACCCTGGCATGATGCCAAGCCGGTAATCATCCGGAATTCCAAGCAATTCACGGCTACCATCGATAACCGCGCGCAGTTTCTCCAAACCGACAGCAGCCCTATGGGAGCGGCCCAACGCGGCATCCTTCAAAACATCCAGCGACCAACCCGGGGGCTTGGCGCAAGGCCCCGAAGAAAAGTTCGCATTGTTCGGCCTGGTTTGCGGCTTCGGCATCTATGTCTCCTGGAATTGTCAGCCGGTCGCGGCGAACTTAGGAAGACCCGGTTATGGCGTCAACCACGCGAGCGCTGCAATGCACAAATTACTGTCCGGCTGCGCCTCATTGCCGCAGGGTGAGACCGATCAACACCTAACCGGTTCCAAAGCCGATAGAAATCCCAAGCTGGCAGCTATATCGTTGGGAGGATCGAAACCGAAAGCCGATTCAGATGACGCTGGACCAAATTACGATATTTCTTATTTTAATCGCCGCCCTTGTACTCTTCGTCACCGGGCGCTGGCGGTATGATCTGGTAGCGGTCCTGATCCTATTGGCAACCGTCCTCGCCGACCTCGTACCAGCATCGCAAGCATTCATCGGTTTTGGCCACACTGCCGTCATTACCGTCGCTGCCATACTCGTCATCAGCAAAGCGCTCCAGAATTCCGGCCTTATTACAGCAATTGCGCGATTCCTGAGTGAAGTCGAACTCGGGCCGTCGTTGCAGGTAGGCGCGATTGCCGCCATCGTCGCAGCGCTTTCGGGTTTCATGAACAATGTCGGCGCGTTGGCGTTACTGATGCCGGTGGTGCTCCAAATCGCCAAAAAGTCCGACCGCCACCCGGGTGAACTTTTAATGCCGCTTTCGTTCGGTTCGCTATTGGGTGGATTGACCACACTGATCGGAACGCCGCCGAACATCATCATCGCCAGTATTCGTGCCGAATATGCCGGCGAACCTTTTTCCATGTTCGACTTCACGCCGGTCGGCATCGTCATCGCCCTGATCGGTATTCTTTTCATATCGCTTGGCGGCTGGCGTTTGATTCCCGTTCGTACCGATGGCGTCGATGCCAACTCTCTGTTCGACATCGAAGACTACATCACGGAAGTTAAGATCCCGCCGAAATCGAAACTGATCGGCGTTTCCATCGCCGATGCCCGCGAACTCGGATTGGGTAGTGATGTTGTGCTGCTCGATATCATGCGCCGTGGCCAGCATCGGCTTGCACCCATCCGGACCGAAGTGCTGCGCAGCGGAGACCATATCCTGCTCGAAGGCGATGCTTCGGAGATCGAAGAAGTTTTAAAGAATACCGACTTGGCCCTCGTCGGCAGCCGCGCGCTCGATGCGGACCTACTGCGCACCGGCACCATCGGCGTCACCGAAGCGGTCGTTACCCAGAATTCTCCGATGGTGCGCCGTACGCCGATGCAGATTCGTCTGGGCCGGCGATATCACATCAATCTGCTGGCCATCTCGCGCCAAGGCAAACCGGTACGAAACCGAATGAAGATCGCGCGCTTCCAGGCCGGGGACGTATTGCTCCTTCAAGGTGACTTGGAAGCGATGCCCAACGTCCTTTCCGAACTCGGCTGCCTGCCGCTGCCCCATCGCGGGCTGGCAATCGGCGCGCAAACGGGATTTTTACCCGTGGCCATATTCGCAGCCGCGGTTGCCGCCTCGGTCGCCGGTTTAGTGTCCGTTCCCGTCGCCTTCCTGGCAGGGGTCGCTGCCCTGATTCTCAGCCGGCAGATAACACTTCGTGACACCTATGACGCAATCGACTGGCCGGTGATCGTACTCCTCGCCTGCATGGTACCCGTAGGCACGGCGATGGAAACCAGCGGCGCGAGTGGACTAATCGCAGGCTGGATAGCGGAAAGTCGCGCGGTTTTGCCGGACTGGGGCCTGGTCGCTATCGTTCTATTGGCGGCGATGTTCCTCTCCGACGTGATGAACAACGCGGCAACCGCCGTGTTAATGGGAAATCTTGCCGGAGGACTGGCCCTCAAACTCGGTGTCAGTCCCGATCCGTTCCTGATGGCCGTGGCTCTGGGCAGTTCCTGCGCCTTTCTGACCCCGATCGGACATCAATCCAACCTCCTAGTGATGGGTCCGGGCGGCTATCATTTCGGGGATTTCTGGCGCCTCGGATTGCCCCTCGAGGCCATTATCGTGACCGCAGCAATCCCTTTGATCTTGCTGAT
>DLVK01000354.1:0-2913 GCA_003444235.1 Rhodospirillaceae bacterium | reverse complement strand
TGGGAACCGCCCGAAACGGGTGACCGTTTCGCGATGCCTGACTGCGAAATCTAGCCAGATCTCGTCGTCCAATGATTCGAGAAGCGCCACCGAGCGATCCTGGTCTTCCAACGATTCAGAATGTTCGAACGGCAGATAAAGAAAACTTCGGCGCACCGCACTGAAATCGCGGTCGTAACCTCTTTCGATCGCAAATTTCGCAAGTTCCACCGCTCGATCGTCGCCGGCGAAAGCTTTGCCTTTGCCGCGAAAGAGATTACGCGGGAATTGGTCGAGCAATAGAATTAGCGCCAGACATCCTTCCGGTGTCTCCTTCCAATCTTCGAACGATCCGGACAACGCCGCCTCCACGTCGGCGCCAAATTCCTCGCGAATTGTCGCGTCGAAATCGTCATTCGCCATAAACCACACGTCCCGGCGGCGATCGGGCGGGCTGTCGGCCCCAAACCAGAAATTTAGAATCTCATCTATCTTATTCATTATTAACGCTTTTTCGTAAAACCATTACAACATCGCATAAATTTGTAATAATATTTGAGCCAAACTTATAGAGTATTGGCCAACGCTCGGAGAGGAAAACATGAGCGAAGCACAGGTCAAGGAGCAGCCGGACACGGGCGACGATAGCGAAGCCGAAATTCGCCATCTGACCCAGACCATTCGGGCTATGCGCGAACAGCTGGAAGAACAGCGTTTGGACAGCGATGCCGAATCGCAGCGTGCCATCGCCCAAGCCAATAATGAGATTTCGCAACTCAAGTCAACCGCTGCAGCCCTGCGCGACGAGCTGGAAAACACCAAGCTCGAAACGAACGATGAAATACATAAAGCAACCGCTTCCGCTCAGGCAGAAATCACTCAGCTTAAAGAAACGATCCATAGTCTGCGCGATGAGATGGACCGGCTAACCGTTGATTACGAAACCAAAATTCAGGACATAGAACGCGGCCACCGCGACGAGGTGGTACAATTGCAGGACGCCGTCTCGGCACTTCGGGACCAGCTATAGAGTTGATATGCGCACCACATCGAACATAACCCCGATCGTGCAATCCGGTGGCACCGCGCTCAACGACGACGAACGTCAGCGTTTGCGTCATGTTGAGCTATTGCTGGCGGTTTCGCAAAAGCTGGCGGCTCTGGAAACACTGGATGAGATGTTGGAGCATCTTATCAATATCACCACGTCCGAAATCGGCGCCGAACGCGGCACGCTATTCCTCAACGATCCGGATACGGGCGAGCTGTATTCGCGCATCGCACTCGGAAGTCAGACCCGTGAAATTCGTCTCATGAATAATGACGGTATCGCCGGCGCGGTGTTTCAAACCGGCGACGGAATGATCATCGAAGATGCTTATTCCGATGACCGCTTCAATCAAGAGATCGATCTTCAAACCGGGTTTAAGACCAAGAACATATTGTGCGCACCGATCCGCACCGCCCGTGGTGAAATAATCGGCGTCGCGCAAACTCTGAACAAAGTCGAGGGCGATTATACGGACGAAGACTTGACGTTGCTCGAGGCGATGGCGACGCAAGCGGCGTTGACCCTGCAATCGAGCATTTCCTTCGAGCGGATGAAAAAGTCGCGCGAGCAGGAGCTCAAGTTCCTAGATGTGGTCGCGGATGTCACTTCGGAAATCGAACTCAACAGCATGCTGCAAAAAGTGATGGGCGAAGCGACCGAGATGCTGAATGCGGATCGTTCGACTTTGTTTCTGAACGACGAGAAAACCAGCGAGCTTTGGTCCAGCGTCGGCGCCGGGCTTGATGCGACCGAAATTAGGTTTCCCAATCACCTCGGTATCGCCGGTGCGGTGTACACATCAGGCGATACGATCAATATTCCGCACGCCTACGCGGATTTACGCTTCAATCCGGCGTTCGATAAGCAAACCGGATTCTTCACCCGCTCGATACTCTGCGTGCCGGTCATCAACAAGGATGGCAAGAAAATTGGTGTCACCCAGGTATTGAACAAGCGAGGCGGCCCGTTCACGGACGAAGACGAACAGCGACTGAAGGCGTTTACCGCACAGGTCTCTATCGGCCTCGAGAACGCCAGCCTCTTTAAAGATGTTCAGAACATCAAAAACTATAACGAAAGCATGCTTCACAGCATGTCGAACGGGGTCATCACACTGGATGAGGATGGCAAGATCGTCACTTGCAACGCGGCCGGCCTAAGAATTTTACATAGCACCGAGGAAGAAATTCTCGATCAGCCATCCGAAGAGTTCTTTACCGATGCCAATGCGTGGATCGTGGAACGTATTGGCCGGGTGGCGGAAACGCATGAAGCAGATAGTTCGGTCGACGCAGAGATAGAGCTCGACGATGAGAAAATTTCGGTCAATCTCACCGTTCAGCCGCTGGTTGGCGAAGAAGACAGCGTACTCGGCACGATGCTAATGATTGAAGACATCTCGAGCGAGAAGCGCATGAAATCCACCATGTCGCGCTACATGGATCCCGGCGTCGCCGACCAGCTGCTGGCCGGCGGCGAAGACATTCTGGGTGGCCAAAGCAAAATAGCGACCGTCCTGTTCAGCGATATTCAGGGCTTCACCAGTCTGACCGAAGAGTTGGGCGCGCAGGGCACGGTTAGCCTGCTCAACGAATATTTCACCGTTATGGTGGAATGTATCGAGAACGCCGAAGGCATGCTGGATAAGTTTATCGGTGATGCGATTATGGCCTGCTTCGGCATTCCGATTGCCCGCGACGACGACGAAGATCGCGCGGTGCAATGCGCAATCTCGATGATTTCAAACCTTCACAAATGGAATGGCGAACGCGCGGATCAGGGCCTTAACTCGATCAACATGCGGATCGGCCTGAATACGGACGAGGTTGTCTCCGGAAATATCGGCTCGCCACGGCGGATGGACTACACCATCATCGGCGATG
>DLVK01000458.1:0-3012 GCA_003444235.1 Rhodospirillaceae bacterium | reverse complement strand
AGTCGAAAAACAGAAATCGAGAGCCAAGCGCAGTCGCTGTCAAAACGTCCGGCGGAGATTGCGGAACAACGCAAAAAATTATTGGCACTGACTGAGACGTCGGAACAATCGCAGCAGGAAGCATCCGACGCACTAGCTGCCGGCGAATCGGAGCAAGCCGACGCCGATCAACTGTCGAAAGCCGCAGAAGCCGCCCTCGGCGAAGCGCGCGAAGACCGCGTGCGTCGCCAAGGTTTGGTGGAACAGGCGGATCAGGATTGCACCGCCGTCGCCGAGCGAATTCGAGAAAAACTCAATTGCGCGCCAGAGGACACTTTGGCTCAGGCCGGCCTCGAACCGGAATCGGAATTGCCGAAACGCCTAATGGTCGAAACCGAAATCGACAAACTGACGCGGTCCCGCGATGCGATTGGCCCGGTCAATCTCCGAGCCGAAACCGAATTGGAGGAGATCGACGAACGCATCGAGACCATGAATATGGAGCGTGAAGATCTTTTAGCCGCAATTTCCAGGCTGCGGCAGGGTATTTCGTCGCTCAACCGCGAAGGCCGTGAGCGCCTACTCGCAGCTTTCGAAGAAGTTAAAGCGCATTTCGAAGAGTTGTTCGTGCGCCTGTTCGGCGGCGGACGTGCCTATATTCAGCTTACCGAGGCTGATGATCCGTTGGAGGCCGGACTTGAGGTCATGGCAAGCCCACCCGGCAAAAAATTGCAGGTCATGTCCCTTTTATCCGGTGGAGAGCAGGCATTGGCCGCCTTGGCTCTGTTGTTTGCGGTCTTCCTCACCAACCCGGCGCCAATTTGCGTGCTGGACGAGGTCGATGCGCCGCTCGACGATGCCAATGTGGACCGGTTTTGCACCTTGCTCGAAGAAATTGCCCACGCCGGCACCACCCGTTTCCTCTGTGTCACCCACCATCGTATGACCATGGCGCGCATGGATCGTCTGTTTGGCGTCACGATGGGCGAACGCGGAGTAAGTCAGCTTGTCTCGGTCGACCTAAGACGCGCCGAAGAGCTCCGCGACAGCGCCTAAATCGCGCCGATTTCTACTGTTTCTTCAATGGTATAAAGTGCGATATTTCACCACATCCGCCCGCCTTGACAGACACCGGTCCGGCTCCTATCGTGCGCGCGATTTTGGGGCGCGTGAGGAGTCTAAGTTCGCAACAGTCCAGTGGTCCGGCGACATGTCGTCACCGAACTTCTCTGAAAAGGTAGAGAGCCTATGACCGGCAAGGAACCGCGGCCTTCCCTGGACGAACTCGACGCAAAATTGAGCCAAGCCAATGCCAAACGCGATGCAGGCGCAAACGCCGCTCGGGAACGTGGCACAGGATTGGGGTTCGCGGTACGAATCGGGGTGGATATCGTAGCCGCACTTGTCGTCGGGGTCGGGATCGGATTGTTGCTGGATCATTGGCTCGGTACAAAGCCTTGGATGCTGATCTTGTTCTTTGTTTTTGGAGCAGCGGCAGGGTTGGTAAATGTTTTTCGGGCCGTCAGCGGCTATGGATATGCGGCTGGATATCGGCGTGAGGAGTCGGACAACAAGTCCGATAGTTAAGTTAGGGGAAGCGATAATACATGGCGGATGCATCCGGAAACGCCCAGAGCCCGCTGGCGCAATTCGAAATCAAGCCGTTAATCGAGCTCAAGCTCGGTGGCGTTGATGTTTCGTTTACAAATTCCGCGCTGTTCATGACCATCGCCTTGGTGCTGATCGCCGGGTTCATGTTGCTGGCGACGCGTAAGCGCGCGACCATCCCGGGCCGCTGGCAGGTGATGGCGGAAATTTCCTACGAATTCATCGCCGGTCTTATTCGCGACACCATCGGCGCCGAAGGCCGTAAGTATTTTCCTTTCGTTTTTGCCGTCTTCATGTTCGTGCTGATCGGCAATTTGCTTGGCATGACGCCCTACAGCTTTACTTTCACCAGTCATATCGTCGTCACCTTCGCCCTCGCATTTGCAATTTTCATTGGCGTGACGATTTTGGGTTTCGTGAAGCATGGGCTGCATTTTTTCAGCTTTTTCCTGCCGCCGGGGACACCCTGGGTCATGGCGCCGCTGTTGATCCCGCTTGAGGTAATTTCCTATCTCTCGCGGCCAATCAGCCTATCGGTGCGTCTGTTCGCCAACATGCTTGCGGGCCATACACTGCTCAAAGTGATCGCCGGATTTATCGGCGTCCTCGGCGTTGCCGGCATCCTGCCGCTGGCTCTGGTAACCGCGCTCACCGGGCTTGAGATATTGATCGCCTTCCTGCAAGCCTATGTGTTCGCGATCCTGACTTGCCTTTACATCAACGACGCGCTCCATCTCCATTGATCGGCAGCGTCGTGAAAATCGAATCGAAAACCTAAACAACCAACAGCAAACCTAAAAAGGAACAAACCCATGGATATTGAAGCCGCAAAACTCATTGGCGCCGGCCTTGCCGTGATCGGCATGGTGGGCTCCGGGATCGGCATCGGCAACGTGTTCTCGTCGTTTATCTTGGCCGTCGGTCGCAATCCGGCCGCACGTGGCGAAGTCTTCACCATGACCATGCTCGGCTTCGCGCTGGTGGAAGCCATCGCGTTGTTCGCGCTTGTGATCGCCTTGTTGATTCTGTTCGGTTAACAGCGGAATCCGGCTTTTAGGGGGCTCTTCGCCACATGCCGCAACTCGACCCGACCTTTTTTCCGACCCAGCTATTTTGGCTGGTGGTGATATTCACCTTGCTGTTCCTCATAGTCTGGAAGGTGGCGCTGCCGCGCATCGCGGGTATTCGCGAAACGCGGCGAACACGCATCGACACCGACCTGGAGAAGGCCGGCGTCTTGAAAGAAGAAGCCGAAGGCGTGTTGGCGGCTTATGAGAAGTCGCTCGCGGAGGCCACAGGCAAACCACAGGCAGTGCATCGCAGCGTCGCCGATGAATTGCTGGCCGAGCGTAATCGACGTCTCGACGAAGTGGCCGAATCGCTGGCCGGTCGGCTGCGTGAAGCGGAAGCGGAGATAGCCGCCGA
>DLVK01000524.1:7177-7985 GCA_003444235.1 Rhodospirillaceae bacterium | reverse complement strand
TGGGTGTCGCGGCCGGCGGCCGAAGGCGAAACGCCGCTCTCTGCCTACAACGGAAAGGTGGCGGCGTTGGTTGCCGCCTCGCCGGGTGGCCTCGGCGGACTTCGTGGATTGGTTCACCTCCGTCAAATTCTCGGAAACATCAACGTACTGGTGATTCCGGATCAGCGAGCGGTCGGCAGTGCCTTCGACGCATTCGACGAAAATGGCGATTTGAAAGACGAAGCGACCCGTGACGGCGTCGAAAAAATCGGTGCCCGGTTGGCGGCGGTGACGGCCAAACAGATCGCCTGAACGCTTGAAGGTTTGACTTTGGCGCTGGGAGTTATGAATATGCGGCCATTCATATCGTCTAACGGAAGAAATTTTGATGAGTCTTGCCGAAGTCGACCCATTTGTCGTGGAAACAGGCGACGGTCTACGCCATGACTGGACGCGCGAGGAAATAGTCGACCTGTTTGCGCTGCCCTTCAACGACTTGCTGTTCGAGGCGCAGACGGTTCACCGTCAGTATTTCGATCCCAATCAGGTGCAGAAAAGCCGTCTGCTGTCGATCAAGACCGGAGGTTGCCCGGAGGATTGTAAATACTGCCCCCAGAGCGCCCATCACCACACCGGCCTGTCGGCAGCCAAGCTGATGCAGGTCGAGGCGGTCCTGGCCGAGGCCTATGCGGCGAAGCGAGGCGGTGCGTCGCGTTTTTGTATGGGAGCCGCATGGCGAAATCCGAAAGATCGCGATATGGACGCGATCATTGCCATGATTAAGGGTGTCAGGGATCTCGGCATGGAAACCTGCATGACGCTCGGCATG
>DLVK01000524.1:0-6880 GCA_003444235.1 Rhodospirillaceae bacterium | reverse complement strand
CTCGAAACCTGCATGACGCTCGGCATGCTGACCAAGGATCAGGCGGACCGTTTGGCCGAGGCCGGGCTCGACTACTACAATCACAATGTGGATACGTCGGAAGAATTCTACGAAGAAATTATCACCACCCGGACCTATCAAGATCGCCTCGATACGCTCGACAACGTGCGCCAGTCGGGCATGAATATTTGTTCGGGTGGTATCGTCGGCATGGGCGAGGAGCGGGAAGACCGCGCTGGCATGTTGATGACGCTTGCCAATCTGCCGGCCCACCCCGAGAGCGTGCCGATCAACCTGCTGGTACAGGTGGAGGGGACGCCGCTTGCGGGCAAGGAGAATCTTCACATTCTGGAATTTATTCGCACCATCGCGGTGGCTCGCATCATGATGCCGAAAAGTTTCGTCCGTCTGTCGGCGGGGCGCGAGACGATGAGCGACGAAGCCCAAGCGCTTTGCTTCATGGCCGGCGCCAACTCGATCTTCTGCGGTGAGAAATTGCTGACGACGTCGAATCCGGAAGGGGACGAGGACGAGGCTTTGTTCGAACGCCTCGGCATTGAGCCGTACGAGGTACGGCCCGCGGAGTGATCCTCCGATGACGGATGAGGCATGGCCGGATTGGGCGCGGGACGGCTACCCGAATCTTTGGTTACCTTACGCACAGATGCAGACCCAACCGTTGCCGGAAGCGGCGGTAAGAGCAAAAGGCGTCCGCATCGAACTTTCCGACGGCACGCAACTGATTGACGGAACGTCGTCCTGGTGGACCGCGTGTCACGGCTATGGCCATCCACATATCGCCGAGGTGGTTGCCGCACAATTAGAGGAACTGCCTCATGTAATGTTGGGGGGCTTTATTCACGAGCCGGTCGCGCAGCTTTCGCAAAGGCTGTCGGACCTTTTGCCGGGAGACCTTGGACATGTGTTCTATTCGGAGTCGGGCTCCGTCTCTGTAGAGATAGCAATGAAAATGGCGGTCCAGTTCTGGCGTAATCAGGATGAACGGGGGCGCATCAAATTCATCAGTTTTCGGCACGGCTATCACGGCGACACCATGGCGGCGATGTCCGTTTGTGACCCGGACGAAGGTATGCATACGCTTTTCAAAGGAGTGATACCGGAGCAGTTCATTCTCGATCTGCCCGATGGTGCGGCAGAGCAAACGGCGTTCGAGGAATTTTTGACGCGTGAGTCGAACCGGGTCGCCGGTGTCCTTCTGGAACCGTTGGTTCAGGCTGCCGGCGGAATGAAATTTCATGGCCCGGAGGTGGTGAAAAGAATTTCGGAAACTTGCCAACGCCATAATGTCCTGCTGATCCTAGATGAAATCGCCACCGGTTTCGGGCGGACGGGCACCATGTTCGCGTGTGAGCAAGCGGGGGTGGTTCCGGATATCGTGACACTATCAAAGGCGTTGACCGGCGGTACGTTGCCCTTGGCCGCGACCATCGCGACCGACCGTATTTACGACGCCTTTCTCTCTGACGATCCGGCAAAGGCCTTCATGCACGGGCCGACTTATACCGGCAATGCACTGGCGACGGCGGCGGCAAACGCTTCGCTCGATCTGTTCGAGCGGGAGAACCGGCTTGGTCAGGTGGCCGCGATCGAAACACAAATGGCTGAGGAACTTGCCGAGTGTGCTGATTTGACCGGTGTCACCGGTGTCCGGGTGAAGGGGGCGATTGGGGTCGTACAACTCGATCGGATGCCGGATCTGGTCGCCATGCGGAAGCGCTTCACCGCGGAAGGGGTCTGGGTGCGCCCCTTCGGTGATTTTGTTTATCTCATGCCGCCCCTGGTGATCGCGCCGAAGGATCTTTCTAAACTGACCGACGCGGTAAAGACGGTCATTGCCGAATGGGGGCGGACACGATGACGGTGGTTCATGCTCACGAGCGCCGGGAACTAATTCACGTGGTCCAGGAAATGAACCGCCTCGGCATCAACCAAGGTAAAGCGGGCAACGCCAGTGTGCGCATCGACCAGGGTCTGCTGATTACGCCGGGCGGGGTCGATTACGCCGAACTGGAGCTGGAGGATATCGTCGAGATGGATTTCGACGGTAACCATCGTTGCTTGCGTGCCGACCGTGTCCCGTCGAGTGAATGGCGATTTCATTGCGATATTTTGAAAACGCGAGACGATCTGGGTGCGATAGTCCACACCCATGGCAAGGCGGCGACGGCGCTTGCCTGCGTGCACAGGGAAATCCCCGCCTTCCACTATCTCGTGGGGCTTGCGGGCGGCAATTCGATCCGCTGCGCCCCTTACGCGCTGTTCGGCACTCAGGCACTTTCCGATCACGCCCTAAAGGCATTGGAGGGTCGAAAGGCGTGTTTGCTTGCCAATCACGGCATGATCGTCGCCGACACGACGTTGACTAGAGCATTGGCGCTGGCCGTGGAGGTGGAAACGTTGGCGGAAATGTACGCGCGGGCGCTGCAGGTGGGCGAGCCGGTGCTTCTGACCGACGCGGAAATGGCCGAAGTGTTGGAGAAATTTGCCGAGGGCTACGGGGTCGCCGCGGTTACGGAACCGGTTGCCGATAAGGGTTAGTCCTCTTCGGACTCCAGATCGAGCGATGCGGAATTAATGCAGTAGCGAAGCCCTGTCGGTGCCGGCCCATCGGGGAAGACATGGCCCAGATGCCCATCGCAGCGCGAACAGACCACCTCTACCCGACGCATGAAGAAGCTGTTGTCCTCATGTTCAACGATGGCGTCGTCGGCGACGGGCTGGAAATAGCTTGGCCAGCCGGTACCGGAATCGAATTTTGTGTCTGAACTGAACAACGCCTGCCCGCAGCAGATGCAATTGTAGGTGCCTTTGGATTTGCAGTCGTGATACTCGCCGGTGAATGCGCGCTCCGTGCCGGCTTCCCGGGTCACGTGATACTGCTCGGGCGTCAATTGTTGGCGCCATTCCTCGTCGCTTTTGGTGACTTTATCGGCCATCGAATTGCTCCGTTCTCGTTCAACTACCATTATAGCGACTAACGCGCTTTTCGAGCGCATGCAGTGAGGTGGCACGCCAGCCCAGCTTTTCCAATTCCCGGATAGTATCTTTTAGATAATCATGTGCGCTGCCAAGGCAACCTGTTGCGGTAGCGAGAGTCTTCACGATTTCGGCATCGGGCAACTTACCCACGTAACGCGGGTGACCCCGATTGGCGACGAAAGTGATTGCACGCATGGGGCCAGTTTCGGTCTCAACCGTGACCCAGCGCGCCTTGTAGGCGCCGGTGATCATTTCCCGGTCCCATAAAATGGCAAGTTCCTCTTCCTCGCTTTCCGGCGCAAGCTGGAGCACCATTCCGGTTGCCGAGCCGCCCTTATCGAGACAAAGCGTCAGGCCAGGTTTGTCGGGCATGCCTCGACCAATCGGTGATGAAATGCAATAACAGCGATGTAGGCCATAAACGCGACCCAAGCGCTTTTTGACCACATGCATGGCTGGATTCCACATCAGCGACCCGTATCCGAACACCCAAAGGCCTTTGCCCGCGGGGCGACTTTTTAAGATGGCTGCCATCGACGCGCGCCGTTCCTCTTCGGTCGACAGCCTGAACAGGCCCAGCCGTTCGCCTTCGCGCATCACGTCGATAAAGGCACCCGCCTGGATCGATTCCCGGTCCATTTTACGGACATTCACCACTACCGGCTTCCTATCCATCTACATTTGCTTGCGGGATGTCGGTATTTCATTACGCTGACATTTCCTTCTGGCAATATCAGTGGTCCAAAATACGCGATGAGCGACCAATTTGAAGCCGATTTCGAACGTGCCGTGGCCTATTTCGAGGCCAACGACTTCGCGAGTGCGGAGGCCGCTTGTCTGGAACTGCTGGCAGATGCACCCCAGGATGCCGATCTTCATCATCTGCTGGGAGCGGCGCTGCTGCAGAAAGGAAGCCCGGCCGATGCGATTTCCGCGTTTCGTCAGGCGTGCGAATTGGCGCCGGAACAGGCAGAAATATTTGGTCATCTTGCCATGGCCTACGATACGGTCGGCGAATTCGAGTTGGCGGCGGATGCCTATCGCCAAGCTATCGACCTTGGCGAGTCCGACCCTGAAATGATTTATGGCTTGGCGTTGGCGACGAAAATGACCGCGAAGCCTGCGGACGCCGCGGCACTTGCGGAAGGGCTGGTTGCCGACCATCCCGATCATGGTGCCGGTTGGCATCTGTTGGCTGTGAGCCGAATGGAAGCGGGAGCCCCGGAAGCTGCTGTAAATGCGTTCGAAAAACTGTTCGAACTTGAACCCGATAATGACGATGCCTATGGAAACTATGCGGTGGTTCTTTCGAAGCTGGATCGACGGGACGAGGCGCGCTTGGCCTTTGAACGTGCGATTAGTTCACCGGATGCCTCCGCAGAGTGCCTGTTAAATTTCGGCATGATGCTAGAGGAACAGGGGGAAGAAACCGAAGCCCTTACGCACTACCGCCACGCGGCCGCAAAGAATCAAGAGTCCGCATTGATTTGCGAGACCTTTGCCAAGCTCGCCCGGCGTCGCGGAGAAGACGCGCAGGCGATTACACACCTGCGGGATGTAACGGCGGCGCACCCGACGCTTGATTTTGCATGGTTCTATCTCGCGGGTGCGTACCTCGCGACGGGCGACCGCGATGCGGCAACCGAGGCGATGGGTCGATATCTCGATTTCGATCCGGAAGATCGACTGGGGGGACGGCTGACCTTAGGAGCGGGTGGAGCGACCGAGCTGCCCGAGGGCCCGAGCGAGGCCTATTTACGCGGTTTTTACCGGGTCCGCGCAAGCGGTTGGGACAAGACGGTTACGGAAGCCTATCACGGCCATGAGCTGGTAATGGCGGCATTCGAGAGATACCTCGAAGATTGCGGCCGACCGGAGGTCGTGCTCGATGCCGGCTGTGGGAGCGGTAGCCTCGGCGCAAAACTTAGACCGTCGGCAGGTCGGCTTGACGGAATCGATATTTCCCCGGAAATGGTGGCCGAAGCGCAAAAGAAGGAAATTTACGATTCTCTTCAAACCGACGATCTATTCCAATTTCTCGACGAACGGGCAGCGTCTTACGACCTGATTGTCGCCGCCGCAGTGCTATTCCACTTTCGCGATTTGGACGGGGTGCTGCGGCCTATCGCCGGCGCTCTTAGACCCAATGGCCAGGCAATTTTCACCTTGTTCAAAAGTGAAAGCGGTACACTTCGTCTCAACGATCAGGGATTTTTCGAGCATAGCCGGGAAGAAATTATTGCTGCACTCGCGTCTGCGGGATTGAGGCCGGTCGAGATCGATGAGGCGATCCATGAATTTAATTCCGACGACGAGCCGCGCCCTTGCTTTTGTGTACGGTGCAGCGGGGGGGCCTCGTCGTGACCGATGCTGCTTTATCCATCGAGGCGGCCAGTGCGCTCTATGGCGAGGGCGAACTCGATGGTGCTGAGCATACTTGCGACGAGCTGCTGGGTTCCGACCCGACGGACGGTGAGGCGCTCAATCTGAAAGGGTTGATTGCCTATCGCAGGGGGGATCATGAGGCGGCGGTTGATTGGCTTTCGAAAGCTAGCGCGGCACCGAACGCTCGAGCGGGCTTCTTCAACAATTTGGGGGAGCTCTTGCGCCAAATCGGGGACTTGGAGCGTGCCGAAGGTGCCCTCGCGCAAGCGATTGCGATGGAGCCATCGAATGCGGTCGCGCTAAATAATCTCGGGCTCGTTCTTTTGGCGCGCGGCAAAAATAGTGTGGCGATGGAACGCTTGAATCAGGCGGCGGAGTGCGATGCCGAGTATGCGGATGTCCGCAATAACCTCGCCACTGCCTATTTGGCGCATGGGGATGTTCCGGCGGCAGAACAACATGTCCGTAAGGCGCTCTCACTCGGCCCGGCCAAGGCGGAATATCACCACAATTTGGGGCTGGTCCTCGAAGATCGCGACGATATGGACGGTGCAATCGAGGCCTATCAACAAGCATTGTCGCTGGACCACAGAGACGAAGCGTCGTTCGAAAATCTTTGTGCGCTTCTTTTCGAACGAGAAGAAACGAATGTCGTTTCCGATTTGTGTGGGCAATTACAGGAGATGGCACCGGACCTTGCCTATCCCTATTTTCATGCGGGGAAAGCGGCACTGCTGTCGAAAGATCAATCGGCAGCCGAAACGGCGTTGCGTCACTATCTCGACCGGGCGCCCGATGATCCTCTCGGCGCCGAACTTTTGTTGGCATCGCAAGGGGCCGTTGCGGCACCGACCCAAGCAGGAGAAGCCTTTCTGAAGAATTTCTATCGTGGGCGGGCGCAAATGTGGGATGGCTTTGTCGCCGGCGATTATCATGGCCATGACATTATTCTCGAAAGGTTGAGCCAAGATTTCGGCTGGCCGACACAGATCGGGTCTTTGCTCGATCTCGGCTGCGGTACAGGCGCGCTCGGCGAAAAGCTTCGCGATTCCGTCGAGCGGTTGGACGGCGTGGACATCTCGCCCGAGATGGTCCAGCGGGCGGAAACCAAAGCAATTTATGACCGACTACAACTTGACGAGGCTGGAGACTTTCTTGCGGCGGTGGACAAGCCCTACGACATCGTTGTTGCCGCTGCGATCTTGTTTCATTTCCGCGATCTCGACGAAATTTTCGCAGCCATCGCCGGCGCGTTGGTATCGGGCGGTGGTTTTGTCTTTACGGTTTTCAAGACCGATACGCTGGAGCCCGAACTCAACGTCTACAACCTTTATCTACACAGCCGTGACTATTTGGAGCGGACGTTACCGGCAGCGGGATTCGGCGAGATCGTCGTTTCCGAACACATTCACGAATACGAACGGAAGACGATCCCGCGTTATTGTCTCGCGGTTAGTTGTCGCAAACTCTAAGCGGTTACTTGTCCGGCATTGTG
>DLVK01000558.1:0-2987 GCA_003444235.1 Rhodospirillaceae bacterium | reverse complement strand
TCCGACCATGCTCTATATGCTGATGGCGGAAACGGATTTGGTGGAATCCCTCGACCTCAGCTCGGTGACCACTGTCTCGATGGGCTCCGCTCCTGCGTCGGATCGTTTGATCGAGCGCATTCATGAGACCTTCCCCAATTCGCAAGTGCAGTTCAATTACGGCATCACCGAAGGCGGCCCCTTGATGGTCGGGTGGTTTCATCCGGAGGGCAAGACCCGCCCACTTGGCAGCGTCGGGTATCCGATGCCCCGTTGCGAATACCGTTTCGAGGGCGGGCCGGACAAAATGCAAGGAGAACTAATCGTTCGGAACCCAGGTATTGCTATCGGCTATCACAACCTGCCTGAGGCAACGTCGGAAAAATTCCAGGACGGCTGGTTTCGCACCGGCGATATTTTGCGCGAGGACGAGGACGGCTGGCTCTATTTCGTCGGTCGGGTCGATGACATGTTTGTTTGTTCCGGCGAAAATATCTTTCCAAGCGAGGTGGTACTCAGGCTCGAGCGTCATCCGGCGATCGCTCAAGCAGTGGTATTGCCTTTCGATGATGAACGCCGAGGGCAGGTACCGTTTGCCTTTATCAAACGGGTTTCGGGCGAGCCTGTGGACGAAGACGAGGTGAAGCAGTATGCCTTGGCTGAAGGGCCGGCCTATGCGCATCCGCGACGGGTTTTCTTTGTCGAGGATTTCCCGCTGAGCGGCACCAATAAAATAGATACGGTCGCGTTGCGACGCTTGGCCGAGAGCGACGGGGAGGGCACAGATGCCTGAAAACAAAATGACCGCCGAGGAATTGCAGGATCGCATTCGCCAAGCGCCGTTCCATCAATGGCTCGACCTCAATGTGACCGAGGTCACCGAGGAGGACATCACCGTCAGCATAGGTTGGCGCGAAGAGTTCGTCGTCAATGCGGAGCGCGGCTATACCCATGGGGGTATTTTGGCCACCGTCATCGATGAGGCTGCGGATTACGCACTTGCGGTCAAGCTCGGCCGGCCGCTACCGACGATCGACATGCGGGTCGACTACCATCGCCCGGCAATGCAAGGCGAACTCACTGCCAAGGCGCGCGTGGTCAAGCTCGGAGGGTCGTTCTGCACCGCGGAAGCGGAAATCTTCGATGCCGCGGGCAAATTGCTGGCCAGCGGCCGGGGTGTTTATTTTTCCGGTTAAAAGACGAAAAGGGGTGGAACGATGCGGGCATGCGTACTGCACGAACACGGCGAAAACGACAAGTTTCAGGTGGAGACGGACTTCCCGGACCCGGCTTGTCCGGCTGACGGTGTCGTGGTCGCGGTTAAAGCGACTTCGCTCAACTATCACGATATTTTCACTCGGCGGGGGATGCCCGGCATCACTCTCGAATTTCCCATCATTGCCGGGCTCGATGTGGCCGGCGAGATTTCAGAAGTTGGTCCCGATGTGGATGGCTGGTCGGTGGGAGATCGGGTGTTGATCGATCCCCGGAATCGGGTCGAACATAAGTTGGTGGGCGAGACCATGCCGGGTGGACTGGCGGAATATTGCGCCTGCCCCGCGCATCAACTGGTCGCAATGCCGGACGGTGTTTCTTTCGCGCAGGCCGCCAGCTTGCCGGTTGCTTATGGCACGGCGCATCGGATGATGGTCACCCGGGGTCAGGTCGGTCCCGACGATATCGTGCTCGTGCTCGGCGCCAGCGGCGGTGTCGGCACTGGCGCGCTGTTACTGGCGAAGATGATGGGGGCCGAAACAGTGGTCTGTTCGTCGAGCGAGGAAAAGCTCGCCCGCCTCAAGGACCTCGGTGCCGATCATGGCATCAACTACATCGAAGAGGATTTCGTCAAAAAGATTTGGGAGATGTACACCAAACCGCACCGGCGCAAGTTCGAAGGCGGGGTCACCATGGCGGTCAATTTCACCGGTGGCGACACTTGGACCAAATGCATGCGTGTGCTCAGGCGAGGCGGCAAAATGCTGACCTGTGGAGCAACCGCCGGCTACGATCCCAAGACCGACCTTCGCTATATCTGGTCCTACGAATTCGACATTCTGGGCTCCAACAGCTGGGAGCCCGAGGATCTGACGGCGCTGTTGGACTATATCGATGCGGGCAAGATGACGGTGCCCATTGATAAGACCTACGGTCTCGCGGAGGTTTCGGAAGCTATGCGAGTGATCGAAGACCGGGAAGTGTTCGGCAAGATTATCGTCGATCCGGCTCAATAGGAATTCAAGACAGTATTTTTTTGGTCGATTTCTTGAGCGTCGCGAGGACGTCTTGTTCGAACCACGGGTTCTTGCGTAGCCATCTATTGTTGCGAGGACTGGGGTGCGGCAAAGGCAACGCATCGGGCCAGTAATCCCGCCATGCTCTAACGGTCTCAGTCAGGTTACCATGGGGGTTGTCGGGAAAATGGTAGGCCTGAGCGTACTGCCCAATCACCAGGGTGAGTTTGATATTCGGTAATTGCTGGAGGAGTCGTTCTCGCCATTGGGGCGCGCACTCAGGTCGAGGTGGCAAGTCGCCGGATTTTCCTGTTCCGGGATAGCAAAACCCCATCGGCAGAATGGCGATTTTCTTGGCGTCATAGAATGTGTCGTTTTCGATTCCCATCCAATCGCGCAGTCGGTCTCCGCTTTTGTCGTCGAACATGATTCCGCTTTCGTGAACTTTGCGCCCCGGTGCTTGACCGGCGATCAAAATTTTTGCGGATCGGTCGACTTGGATTACGGGTCGGGTGCCGTGCGCCAGGTGCGACGAGCAGATGTCGCAAGCTCGCACGTTGCAGAGCAATGATTTGAAACTCACGGCGCGCTGTCTTTTTGGTTTTGTGTCCGCCGGAATGTCGCGGGGGGCATGTCGAATTGGCGTTTGAACACGCGCCCGAAGGATGCTTCCGACTGGTAGCCGCAGTGGGTTGCGATTTCGATGATCGGCTTGTCCGTGTCGATCAACAGGCGCCTTGCTAGCTGCATCCGCCAATCGGGTAGGGATGCTAAGGG
>DLVK01000437.1:0-2898 GCA_003444235.1 Rhodospirillaceae bacterium | reverse complement strand
GCATCACCGCACCGCCTTCGACGACAGTAAACGACGGCGGATGTACAAGGTTCAGATAATGGGTGAAGTGCCCGTAGCGGAGGAACGCCATGCCGCTTGAAATTGTTCCCAGCGAAAGCACACTCGGAGCCGAAATTCGCGGCATCGATGCCGGCGAACCTATCGCCGAGGAAGACGCCGCCAAACTACGTGACGCTTTGGCCGAGCATCTGGTCTTGCTGTTTCGCAATCAGGAAATGCCGGTATCGTCGCAGATTCAGTTCGCGCAGACCTTCGGCGATCTCGGTGCCATTGCCGATACGCTGTTGGGTTTTGGCAAACGCGACTTTCAAGAGGACGAGATTCCCGAATGCGTCAGCGTGATTTCCAACATCAAAGTCGAGGGAAAGAAAATAGGTAGCCTTGGCGACGGTGAATGCTTTTGGCATTCGGACAGCTGCTTTACCGACACGCCGCCATCCGCGAGTACGCTGTACTCGGTCGAAATTCCGGAAGACGGAGGCAACACCGCGTTTCTCGACATGTTCGATGCCCTGGATACGTTGCCGGCAGAAACCCGCGAGCGGATCGACAATCTCTCAATCCGCCATTCGCAAGTCTATGACAGTACCGGCGGCAAGCGATCCGCCTTTGACGAGGTCGAGGACGTGACTAAAAATCCGGGTCCGGTTCATCCTATCGTGCGGACTATTCCCGAAACGGGCCGGAAGGTGCTTTATCTCGGCCGGCGTATGAGCGCCTACATTCCCGGTCTCGATGTCGACGAAAGCGAAGAGCTGTTGGACACGCTTTGGGCTCACACGGTGCGCGACAAACGCGTTTGGTCGCATCGCTGGCAATTGGGCGATCTGCTGGTTTGGGACAACCGCACCACCATGCATCACCGCGACGCCTTCGATCCGAACCAAAGGCGGAGGCTCCACAAAGTCCAGGTCGCCGGCGAGCGACCGGTCTAAGTGTGCTCTAACGGGTAAATCGCCTCGGGCGTATAGATGGCGCCCGAAGAAGCGAGATAGCTCGAAAACAGCGCAAAGGACGAAATCTCTACCGGGCCGTCACTAAAAAGGCCATGCTCGGCGACAAAGCTCTCGAGCCGTCCCGCGGGCGATTTTTTCAATCGCGCAAGCGTGACATGGGGTGCGAAGTTGCGCGTTTCGCGGGCGATACCGATAGCCTCCAGAGCCGCCTCTATTTTCGCATAGAGTCGGATGAGTGTTTCGCTTTCTTCTACGCCCGCCCATAAAATTCGTGCATTGCGTGGCTGGCCGAAAAACCCGACGCCTTTTAATCGCAATTGAACCGGATGGCATGCAACCGTCGCCAGCGCACTATCTATATCCTCCGCAGCACCATTCTCGACATCACCGAGAAATTTCAGCGTGACGTGCATGTTTTCCGGAGCAATCCAGCGTGCCCCGGGCACGCCGCCGCCGAGGCTTGCAAGCCTGAGACAATTGGCTTCGGGCAGCGCGAGGCCGACAAAAAGACGAATCATGATTTACAGGAAAACCGTCAAAACACCGGTGTAGCCATAAAGACGGTTATTGCTGATTTCACCATTGGCGAAAAATCCGACCAGAGGAAACTCCCCGAGCTCTTCGGTTATCATTCTCAATTCATCGCTATCGTCGCCAAATTGATTGGGACCGCGCGCGCAGCAAGAAAAATAGAGCCCGCCTTTCACCGGGTTGTTGCCCGCGCGATTTTTAATATCGGTCAGCATGCGGCGCATGTCGGTGACCGCACTGTCATGATCGCGGCGGCAGAACATTATCTGATCGCCGGTAGACACAAATTCTCCGATGGCGACGACACCGGACTCCGGATCGATGCCAACCAGATTGCGAACCAGATAATCTCCGGTGTCCGTACCTGTTATTGGGAGGGCGGCAAAGATGTAGCCGCCGACCCGCTGCAGATCGCGCGCCAGCACATCGCCGATATCCTCCTTGAAAACCTCCAAGGCGGGCCGGCCATCCAACTCGATCAGAATATTCTCATCCGCCGCGGTGATCCGATGCGTATCACCGATAGGCGAACATCCCTGGGTTAGGCCGGACTGCACCGGCACACGATCAAGCGCCAACATGACGCCCGAGAGGCCTCCTTCACTGAGGCCATCCGCGAGTTGGACAAAATTCTGCTCGGAGGCGGTAAGCCCGCCCACAAGGAATCCTTCGGTCTCCGTCGAAATTTCATCGATCAATTCACCGAGTTGGCCGTTACGTGGGTCTCCGTGGATCACGGTCAAAGGGGGTGCCGGACTGTCGAGCCAAGCCTTGTGGGTCTCGGTGATCGCCGAAATATCCTGGGAAACCCCGTCAAAAATACGGAACGCCTCGTCCGGAACAGGCGCCACCATCGCCGCGATCGCCGGTTCGTCGAAATATTCCCGGCTCGTGGTGCAAACCCCGAAACCGACCGTACCGACCCATTGGGGCACGCCTATAGACTGTTTCAAAAATTCCGAAATCGCCTCGAGGTCAGCGCTGAAATGGTCCGTCACATAGAGAAAACCAAGCCGGTGCGAATCCCCGGCCGAACCCAGTTGAACCGCAATCTCCTGGGCAGCGGTTTGCCAATCGGGAGCAGAGGCATGTGCCGACAGAAAGGGTGTTTCGTCATTCATCGAACTGTCTCCAAGGCGCCTTTCACCACGGGCAGTATGCCCGCAACAATAACCGCCACACCTTTCGCGTTCGGGTGGATGCCATCGGCCTGATTGAGGGCTGGATCGGCGGCGACACGATCGAGAAAGAACGGGTAGAAAGCAACCTTATGCGCTTTCGCCAGTGCCGGGAAGATACTGTTGAAAGCCTTACCGTAATCATCCCCGAGATTGGGCGGCGCGCGCATGCCCGCAAGCAGTAAAACTGAACCAGTGGCGCGAATTCGACG
>DLVK01000499.1:0-3675 GCA_003444235.1 Rhodospirillaceae bacterium | reverse complement strand
CCGCCATACGTCTTCGTTATGCTCGGTTTAGGCAAAATTTTCGAGAACAGGAGTCCAACTATGAATGAAAACCTCGATCTCGATCCCTTCTGGTGGGAAGCGGCGCCGCGCCGTGAGTTGCCGGAAGCCCCGCTGCCGGCGGAGACAGATGTCGCGATTGTGGGCTCCGGCTTCGCCGGGTCGAGTGCAGGACTGGTTCTGGCCCGTGCCGGACGCAAGGTCACGGTCTTGGAGAAAGACCGGCCTGGAGAGGGAGCATCGAGCCGGAACGGCGGCATTGCCAGCGGCAATTTGCGTATGACATTCGGGACCATGGTGAAGACCTTCGGGCTGAAGCGGACGAAGGCAATCTACCGCGAAGGAATGACCGCGCGGGAAGACCTGAAACGCTTCGTCGCGCAAGAGAGTATTGATTGCGACTACCAAGAGGTCGGCCGATGGACCGGCGCCAACCGCCCGAAACACTTTGACAACATGGCCCGTGAGGCGGAGTTCCTGAACGAACATTTCGACGCCGGCGCCTATATGGTCCAAAAATCCGACCAGCACAGCGAGATCGGCAGTGACCTGTATTACGGCGGCCAGATTCGCACGGATATCCATGGTGTGCATCCCGGCAAGCTGCATCATGGCATCCTCGAACGCGCGATGGAGGCCGGTGTGGACGTTCAGAACCGAACTGAGGTGACCGGAATTCAGCGCGATGGCGACCGCTTCGAGGTCACCACAAGCCGTGGCAGCATCCGGGCCCGCAATGTCGTGGTGGCGACAAACGGATATACCGGCAAGGCGACACCGTGGTTACAGCGGCGCGTCATTCCGATCCCGAGCCAGATAATTGCGACCGAGCAACTGCCACAGGATGTGATGGACCGGTTGATGCCGAAGAAGCGGATGCTCGGGGAATCCCGCAACCTCTATAATTACTTCCGCCCGTCACCGGATGGCACGCGGATTGTCTTTGGCGGTAAGGCAGGCACGATTACGGACGATTCAATCGAGAAATCGCGCCATCTGAAAAAGGTCCTGAGCGAGATCTTTCCCGAATTGAAGGATGTCGGATTGACGCATTCGTGGTGGGGCTACACTGGTTTCACTTTCGACTTCATGCCTAAGCTGGTGGTCAATGAAGGAGTGCACTATGCGACAGGGTTCTGTGGCTCTGGCGTCGTATGGGCGCGGTGGCTCGGCACCAAGGCGGCACATTCCATTGTCGGCAATCGTGAAGCGGAGACCGCGTTCGCAGCCGACGATTTTGTCACCAAACCGCTTTATTTCGGAAGACCGTGGTTCCTGCCGATGGTGTATTTCTGGTACGGTATGAAGGACCGTATGGGACTCTAGGGAGCGGCCTGCAGCTTGCTATTGGATCTGACGGCGGGCCTCTCTATTTGCCTTACTGAGAATTTCGAGACCGTATTGGTGATCTCCGGCGCCATACTGGTCAAATCCTTGTCCTGATTAAAGTGGGCCTAAATCGACTGAGGCAGCAATTTTCAGGTGTTCAACGTCATTTTTGTTGGGTTCGCGCCAATTACCGCGAATCGATTTGGCGACGTAACTCAGCGTCTGACACAATTCGCCGGGTCAGTCGATAGGGATTGCGAGCTTTAAATCCCTTTGAACGTCGGCTTCCGCTTCTCGACAAAGGCGCCGATTCCCTCGCGCCCATCAGGGGCTGCGGCAAGGCTGGAAATCGACCGCGATTCCAACTCCATCTGGGTCTCCAGACTCTCCTTGAATGTGCCGTCGATCAGACGCTTGACGGCGCCATATGCCCCTGTCGGCCCGGTGGCGAAGGCGCGAACTTGCGCTTCGGCGACTTCCGTAAGTTCGTCGTCGGCGACGACCTGATCGACGATGTCATAGGAGAGGGCTTCCTCCGCAGTGAGTACGCGGTTGGTAAGCATCAATTCTTTGGCTCGGCGCATGCCGATAAATCGGGGGAGCATATAGGTCGAGCAACCGTCCGGCGACAATCCCGCCGCTGTATAGGCGAGCGTGAATTTTGCTGATTGCGCTGCCAGCACAATGTCTCCCGAAATGGCGAAGCTGAAACCGCCGCCCGCGGCGGTGCCATTGATGGCCATCACGACAGGTGCATCCATGCGGTTAAAGAGTGATACAGCGCGATGGAAATGCAGCGTCACGTCCATCAAAAGCGCGTCGATATCATCGCCGGAAGCATGGAAGAATTTCAGATCGCCGCCGCCGCAGAACATTCTGCCCTTGGCGGTAATCAGAACCGCTCGTACGCCCGAATCCCGCTCGCAGTCGAGGGCAACCTCATGCAGCTCTTTGGCTGTTGTGAGGTCGATCGCGTTCGCCTCGTCCGGCCGATTCAAGGTGATATAGGCAACGCCGTCGCGCTTTTTGAAAAGGATGGATTGGTACGCCATGGCATTCTCCTGAATAAGATATCCGGCCTCGGCCGGCGGTTCGCCGATCAAGGTAGCGCGTCATCTGAGCTCGACCAAGCGTGCGCTGCCGTGATATCCGGTTTCGTCCTTGCATCCGGATGCTCTATCTTGTTTCTGGGAAAGAGCATGATGAGGAGAGATATCGTGAACGCCGCCGAAATGCTGCCGCCTGGAGATAGGCTGCCTGCCGATCATCCGATGCCTCTAGAAGGTCCGGTGACAGGACCGGGTGCCTGGTATGGGCCTGATTTGGCGGGGCGAGACGATTGGCAATATGCCCTCTCGGAAAGTGATCGTGCCGAAATTCTCGATGCGATGGTCCATGCGCGCGCGAGGCGCGATCGTATAATCGATATCACACGTGACGATTTTCCCCTGCCGACCTTTGGCACCACGCTGAGCACTCTGAAACGGGAAATCATGCACGGCCGCGGGTTTGTCTTGATGCGGAATTTTCCCATTGATGATCGGAGTTTCGAGGAAATCGCGACATTGTACTGGGGGCTGGGATCCCATATCGGCAGCGCGCGTTCGCAGAACACTCGCGGCCATCTTCTCGGTCACGTTATCGACCTCGGAGACACATTCGAAAATCAAAGTGTTCGCGGTTACTTGACCAATCGGCATCTCAAGTATCATTGCGATTCGGTCGATATCGTCGGATTGCTGTGTCTCCAGAAGGCGAAAGAGGGTGGCCTGAGCTCGATCGTCAGTTCCTACACGATCCATAACGAGATGTGGAGAAGAGCGCCAGATCTTGCGCGGGCGCTATATGGGCCGATCGCGCGCGACCGGCGTGATGAGATCCCACCGGGACGCGGTCCGTGGTACGAACTTCCCGTCTTCAATCATTACAACGGCCGGCTCGCCATCAATTATCTACGCACCCATATCGACATGTCCGACCGGCACCCTGATGCGTTGCGGCGTAGCGAACAGGTCGATGCCGCGCTTGATTTGGTGCACGAACTTGCTAATGACCCCGCTTTGCATCTTTCGATGTCGTTCGAGCCGGGTGACATTCAGCTGCTGCACAACCATCAAATCCTGCACGACCGTACCGCCTACGAGGATTGGCCCGAGCAAGATCGCAAGCGTTATCTGTTGCGGCTTTGGCTGTCGCCTCCGGATGGGATCGATCTGCCCGAAGCCTTTGCCGGACGCTACAACAGCGTGACGCCGGGCGATCGTGGCGGCGTTGTCCTCTCCGGTATGGAGCGACAAGTCCCGCTGACTCCGGTTTAGGAAGCAGCGG
>DLVK01000299.1:0-5510 GCA_003444235.1 Rhodospirillaceae bacterium | reverse complement strand
GGAAGATTTCAAAGGAGGCGGCAAGCAGATCGTTCTCTATGGATATTTGAATGAGAAGGCCCGCCATGACGGTGCACAGCCGTTGACGGCTGCCCAGGTGACCCTTGCCGGCGACGACTATGTTGCTGATCAGGACCGTGCCGGGGTCTATGCTTCCATCAAAGGCCTTGAGGATTGGGTCGGCGCTGAGGACGCGTAGAGCTGGCCAGGTTGCCGGCTCTCTTCTAAATCTCTGTGCGTTAAACGAATTTCCGGTCGGAGTGGAGCCCAGCGTTCTCCTCCGGCTGGCACAGAATATGAGATGCGGCGAATCCTGCTTGCGACCACCGTCGATCACTTTCCCCAGATTAAAACTGGATTCGCACGATAGCTGTCACGAGTATTTACGTAGCTACCTACTGTCTCGAATTTGAAAAAAATAAATTGGGATAAGCTGTTAAAGAGATGCCCTGAACCTACCCTTGCCGCCCTCGCTTCCCGCCGATATCATTCTTACGGTCAATCGTATTCGCGGGAGGGAGAGGGCGGATGCAGATTACTCCATTAAGTGAAACGCATGCTGCCGAGGTGACGGGCATCGATCTAAAGGCCAAGTTCGACCCGGCAACCGTTGAAAAGCTGAATAAAGCATTGGTGCGCCACATCGCGTTGGTATTTCGCGATCAGGTGTTGAGCCCGCCGGAATACGCCGAGGCGGTCCAGATCTTCGGCCCGTTGAAGGTCGAACGCTATAAATCCGAATTTGGTATTTCCGAAAGTCCTCATGTCATCGAAGTGTCCAATCAAGCCCGCGACGACAAGGGCAATCGGATCAAGCATGGCCGGGTTTGGCACACCGACGACGCGGACGAAATCGATCCACCTAACTACACGGTTCTATATGCGCTCGAAGTGCCCGAGAGTGGTGGCGCAACGGGAATTTTGAATACCCGAGACGGCTATGAAAGCCTGCCCGTCGAAATGCGTCGCCAGCTTGATACCATGCGCGTGGTGCCGCTCCGCACGGGTGGGCGCGCTCGCCTTGCGGAGGCATCCAAGGCATTTATTTTTGACGAGAAGACACGCTTCGAAGAAGGGAACCATCATCCGCTGGTGCGTACTCATCCGGAGGCCGGCACCAAGGCAATCTATTTTCATGGGGTTAAAACCGATCGTGTCGAAGGCCTCACCCCCGACGAGACCCGGGATGTTCTTTTGGATATCCTCGACCGGCTCGAAAATTCGAAGTTTCTCTATAAGCATCAATGGCGGAAAGGGGATCTGTTGATCTGGGATAACAGGTCGGCGCTTCATCAGGCCTATTTCGACTATCCCGAAACCGCGACGCGGCTCTTGCACAAGACCATTTTGAAGGGCACAAGACCTTATGGACCGGCGATGCCGTTGTCGGAATTCGACGAAACGGGCAACGTATCCGCCTAAACCGACAAACAGGGAGGCAGCCATGCAACACAGCATCGAAAATCTCACCGTCAACGACAGCCCTATGGAATTGTTCACCTATCTGCCGGACGGCGATGGACCGCATCCAGGCCTGGTCGTGGCAATGCATATTCCGATCGGCCACACCGGCATCGAAAACGACAAGTTCACCTTGAGCGTCTGCGAGCGTTATTGCGATGCGGGCTATGCGGTGGCGTGCCCGTTCATTTTTCATTATTGGCCGAAAGAAGAAGAAATGCAGGTCAAACGCGATGAATTTCGCGATGACTGGGTCGCGGCGGATTGTCAGGCAGCGTTCGATTGGCTCGCCGGTCACGATGCGGTCGATGGAGAACGCATCGGCATCGTCGGGCATTGCTGGGGCGGCCGGGTCGCCTGGGTAAGCGCGGTCAACAATCCAAACTATAAAGCCTGCACGGTTTTCTATGGCGGGCGTATCAAGGTCGCCATGGGGCCGAACACGCCGCCACCAATAGAACTTGCCTCGCAGATGCCGTGCTCGGTTTTTGGTCTATTCGGTAATGATGACCAAGGCCCATCGCCGGAAGACGTGGGAGATTATTCCGCTGCCCTTAAGGCGGCTGGAATCGAGCACGAATTCCACGGTTACGACGGCGCGGGCCACGGCTTTCAGGACGCATACGCCGAAGACCGCTACAATGCGGAAGCCAGCGAAGACGCCTGGGGCAAGGCAATCGCCTATTTCGATTCCAAGCTGAAATAGGGTTCGGTAGAAGCCGAGCCCTTACGGGTTGTGAATTAGGAGCTCGTTCCGGTCCCGATCTTCGACCACACGGTCGGCGACTTCGGCGAATACGGCGTAATGCGGCATGGTCCGGTGGGTCGCATGGCCTTCCTTGTCGTCATAGACCTCGAGGAAATAAACCGAATTCGGCTCGTCTTCTTTGGTCAGAACGCGGAAATGCTGGCAAGCCGGTTCATCTTCCATGGAATGTTTGGCGTCGTACATTGCGGCTTCCATGAATTCGTCCATGCAGCCATCCTTGATGGTGAATTTGATCCAAAGCGCGTGCGCGGCCATGACCGGGTCTCCCTTTTGTTGGTCTCGTTGGTCTGTTGATGCGGGCGAAATTAGCGAATTTACAGACCTCGTGTAAGAGCCTTACAGTTGCGCCATGTCCAGTGCGCCTCGCAATGCTGAAAAGAATTACCTGACACCCGGCGGTCATCGCCGTTTGCAGGCGGAACTCAAACATTTGACCTCCGCCGAACGACCGAAGGTCGTCGACGTGGTGGCGTGGGCAGCGTCCAATGGGGACCGATCCGAGAACGGAGACTATATCTACGGCAAAAAACGTCTGCGGGAGATCGATCGGCGCATTCGGTTCTTGATTAAACGCCTCGATATCGCCGAAGTGGTGGATCCGGAAGCGCAGACCAATCGCGAGCAGGTGTTTTTCGGGGCGACGGTTGGTTATGTCGATGAAAATGATACGGAGCGCACTGTAAAAATCGTTGGTGTCGACGAAGTGCGCCACGAAGAGGGCGAGATCAGCTGGCAATCCCCGGTCGCCAAAGCATTATTGGCAAAGAAGGTGGGGGAGGTCTCGATTGTGCGCACGCCCGACGGCGAAATGGAGATCGAGGTGCTGGCTATTTCATACGGGTGAGCGGTTCCCCTCGCTTGCTACTTGCGATGCCCAGGTCTACCCTAAGGTCAAATAAAACCTCAAAATTTTTGGGAGAAACGCCATGGCGGTGGTGGAAACCGATATTCAAGATCAGATCATGGTGATCCGGCTGAACAGGCCGGAACGGATGAATGCACTGGGCTTCGAGTTGCGTACCTTGATGGCCGAAGCCTGGACCGAGTTCGAAGCGAGCAAGGACCTCGAAGTGGCCATCATTACCGGCACGGGCAAAGGCTTCTGCGCTGGCGAGGATATGAAAGAAGCGCTTGAGCGCGGTCAGCCGGGCAGCCAAGGTAAGCCGGTTGCGGACCCGTTGAAGGAAGGCAAGGTTTCCAAGCCAGTTATCGCCGCGGTGAATGGTTTTGCCATGGGCGGCGGGTTCATGCTGGTCGAGCGCACAGATCTGCGCGTCGCCGTACCCGAAGCCTTGTTCGAGGTTTCGGAAGCCAAGCGGTGGCTCCTGGGTGGCCATTACCACGCGCACTGGGCGAACCTTCCACATCCGTTCGCGACGGAAATGGCCTTCGGGTTCCGCTTTACCGCTGAACGCTTATACCAGATGGGATTCATCAATCGCTTGGTCGAAAAAGACCAGTTAATGCCAGAAGCACTGGGGATGGCCGAGCATCTCCTATCGTTGCCGCCGGCGTCCCGGGTGAATACGCTTTATATGATGCGTCAGATGCGGCCCAAGGTTCATCCCGATATGGACAAGCTTGCCGCTGCGCTACACGATCATGGGGATAAGGAAGATCTCATGGAATCGCGCCGGGCTTTCAAGGAAAAGCGTAAGCCCAATTTCAACGGCTGGGTCGATCCGGAAGATCGTTACAAAATGCCGACATTGGAATCGGTGACCGGTAAAAAGTAGCGCTAAGTCGCTAGCTGAAGGAGAGAACGACATGACGATACAGATCACGCCTGTTTCCGATGCGATCGGTTGTGAGGTGAGCGGTGTCGATTTGAAAACGGCGACGGACGGCGAGATTAACGAGATCGTTGCCGGACTCGATGAACATCTCCTCGCGATCGTACGAACACAAAATCTATCACCGGTCGAGTATGCAGTCGCAGCGCGGCGTTTCGGCGACCTTGCACCTCAGCATATGAGCGATTTGAAGTCCGACGAAGAGCCGTCGATCTGCGTTCTCGATAGCTCGAAGGCGGCGCTCGATAAGGCGGGGCGTCCGCGATTGGTCGGCGAAGGCAACTGGCATGTGGACCACACAAATCTGGACCGCCCGCCTAAATACACCATGCTCTATGCCAAGAAATTACCGAGCAAGGGTGGCGATACCGGATTTGCGAATATGCAGAAGGCCTATGCCTCTTTGCCGGAGGATGAGCAGGCGAAACTGGTGAATCTGAAATCGATGAATGGATTGCTGTCGCAGCCGGACTACACTTCCGACGAGGACCTGGATAAATACGGCCACTTGAAGATGCATCCCTTTATTCGCACCCACCCTGCGACGGGGCGGAAGGCGATTTACTGTCATCCTCAGAAGCTCGCCTACATCGAGGGGATGACGCCTGAAGAAAGCCAAGAATTAGTACTCGATCTTCAGGCGCGCACCATCAACGAGACGACAATGTATCGCCATGTTTGGAAGCCCGGAGATCTGGTGATTTGGGATAATCGCGGCGTCATGCACAAAGCGTTTTACGACTACGACCATACCGAAGGCCGGATCATGCATCGCATCCTCGTCGAAGGCGAGGTGCCGGTTTAGTCGGATCACCGGCAAATAGCTTTTTAAGAAGATAGGGGAGGATCGGCCATGCCGTATTGCGAGCGGGACGACGCGAAAATCTATTACGAGACTTACGGTTCCGGCTTCCCGGTGCTGCTTTTTGCGCCGGGCGGCATGTGGTCGAATATTTCGAAATGGCGCGCCACGGAGGAAGAGCCGATCCGGCCCGTCCATGATTGGACGGACGTGCTTGCCGACAAGTTCACCGTCGTTGCCATGGATCAACGCAATGCGGAACGTTCATCGGGCGCGCTTTTGGCGGATCATGGTTGGGATACTTATACCAACGATCAATTGGCGATCATGGATGATCTTGGCTTTGACAAGTTTCATACGATCGGCGGCTGTATCGGCGGCAGCTATTGCCTGAATATCGCCAAGCTGGCGCCGGAGCGAGTTGCTTCTGTCGTATTGCAAAATCCCATTGGACTGCACCCGGATCATCCCGAGTATTTCCCGGGCACGGTAGATAAGTGGGCCGCCGAATTAATGGAAACCCGCGACGATATCACGCCGGAGGCGGTGGCGTCGTTTCGCGAGAATATGTTCGGGCGAGACTTTGTATTTTCCGTCGATCGCGATTTTGTGCGAACGCTCAAAACACCGGCAATGCTCCTGCATGGCAAAGATAAGCCGCATCCCGCGGTGGTCAGTGCGGAAC
>DLVK01000400.1:0-4040 GCA_003444235.1 Rhodospirillaceae bacterium | reverse complement strand
ATTGTGGAACCCGGTCGCGCCTCATTTCGCGCTTGTGGCTTTGCTCGGCGAGCATCTGTGCGGCGTTGCGCTCGGCCATTTCGAGCATCTGCGCCTTGGCGCCGCGCTGCGGGGTGGCGAGCTCGACTCAGCCTTCGGCCTTTGCAGATAGCCAGGATGCGAGCTCGTCGGCGTCGGCGAGTTGGACGGGCAAGTGGATCTGGGACGGGACGAAGTCGTTTTGCAGGTAGAATTGCTGCATAAAGGCTGAGAAGACATCCTCGTTCGACGATTCCATAACCCCGCCGAGGAAGTGGTGCTTCTTGCCGAGCAGGCGTCCCTCGCGGACTTCCAGCACGCTACAGCAGGCCTCGTCGTCGGCGCGGGCGAGGCCCAGGACATCGCGGTCGATCTCGTCGTCGAAGACGACCTTCTGCCGCGCCCGCATCGATTCGAGGGCCTTGAGCTGATCGCGGAAGCGCGCGGCTTTCTCAAAGCGCATGGCCTCGGCGGCGTCTGCCATTTGCTGTTGCAGGCCTTTGATCACCCCGCTGTTCTGCCCGCGCAAAAAGCGCACCGCGCCGTCGATGGTCTTCTTGTACTCGCCTTCGTCGACGAGCTTTTCGCAGGGTCCTTCACAGCGCTTGATATGGTATTCGAGACATAGCCGCACGCCGTTTTTGGGCAACTGGAAGTCGCAGCTGCGCACGGGGAAGACCTTGCGCAACATATCGAGGGTGGTGTGCATGGCGCGGACATTGCCATAGGGGCCCAAATAGCGCGATCCGTCGCGGACGATGTCGCGGGTGGCGTAGATGCGGGGGAAGGGCTCGTTGGTGATGCGGATATAGGGGTAATTCTTGTCGTCTTTGAGCAGAATGTTATGGCGGGGTTTATGGGCTTTGATCTGGGTTGCTTCGAGGATGGGGGCTTCTTGTTCGGTGCCGGTGACAATATAGTCGAGATCGGCGAAATTGCGGACCAGAGCTTTGAACTGGCGGCGGCCGTCGCCGTCGTTTGTGCGAAAATACGAGCGGACGCGATGGCGCAGATTTTTGGCTTTGCCGACGTAGATGATCTGCCCGTCGCTTCTCTTCATGAGATACACGCCGGGATCGGTCGGCAGGGCGTCGAGCTTGAGGCGGAGGTCTTCGGACAGCGTCTTATTCATCTGAGCAGACCGGAAGGTTGACATAATTACCAGGGCGTTAAGTCATTTGCCCGGTAGTGTCAAGGTGGATGGTCGGCGTTTTGGTTCAGGCTCGTTGTTAAGGTTTTTACTATCTTTGATTAGTTGGAAAATGCTGATTTTCGCAGTAATCTTTGTACCAGTGACGCGCATCCCAGACAAATCGTGCATATGAGCTATTTTGGCAATGCGTGCTGACTTGATCGGCTGCGTCGTTTGTCCAGGTGCGCGAGTCGTCAGCTCTGAAATGGGGCTGATTCGCAAGTTTTACGGAACCGAATTTTAGCCGTAACATCAAACTAGTTTACGCTTATAGGTAGCGGCATTAAAGGGGCTCTACTGATGAAAAAAACGTCTGTTATTCTGCTCGCGGCACTATTCGCTCTCGCGTTGTCCAATGGGGCCGAAGGCCGGCCGAAGAGAGTGGGACAAATACCGAATGGTGAAATACACGGCTTTGCCAACTGCCATGTCAATCCTGCGGGTGGTGGGGCACGCAACGATTTCGGCCGAATGATCGAGGACGAATTTCTCAGTGCCGCGGGTTTTTCTGGCAATGTGCTGTGGCAGTCCGACCTGCCGTTCCTCAATGCCGATGGCGACGGAGTCCCCAATGGTGAAGAATTAGGAGACCCAAATGGGGCCTGGCAATTGGGCGATGAATCGGATTTTCAGGTTTTGGTTAGCTTGCCGGGAGATGCGAAGAGCGTGTCCGAAAGAAAAGACCTGGATGATTTCGATGGTGATGAGCGTTTCAAGTGGGCCGATGCGGCTTTCCAGTTACGTGAGGACCAGGGGGACTACGACCGGGTTATGGACTCCGATAATCCGGAACACGAGTTCGATGCTATTCAAGACGAATTGGGCTTGGGGGGTGATCGTGGCCTTTTTGGCCCGGATCTCGAAGAAATCCGCGGTACGGTGGGCGAATTCGACCTTCTGAACGGTGTGCTCCGTCTGGCGGGTACTCCTATGCGCATTGCCGATGAAGCCGTTTTTCTCGATGGGGCAACGGGTGAATCGCTTGATTATGGCGACCTAGAAAAAGGGGAGGGGCTCTATGTTCGCGTTCTTTGGAGCCATGCCGAGGGCGGTCCCGAGCCTATCATTATCGAAGCGGTGCGCAATGCGGGACAGCTATCAGATGTCCCGGTTGAGTGGGTCGAGGTAGCGGGAGTGGTCGAAAAAGATGGGGAGCGGGCTCTGCTCGTTGCAGGGCGCGAACTACTGGTCGCTTTTGATGCACCGGTTTTTTTGGGGCCCGATGCGACCGAGATCGACCAGGCCGATATCAAATCTGGCGCCAGTGTCGCGCTGGGCGTGCGTTACGACGAGTTCGGAGAGGCGGTGGTCGCAGTGCATATCAATCCGCCGCAACCGCCGGACAGACATCCCGACGGCTCCACGTGGGATATGGTAAACAGAATCTATGATATAGATGCTCACTACCGTTATATGCGCCTCGAAAATTGGCCGCAGGCGATTAACGAGGATACGGAGTTTTTCGATGCCTTTGGCTTTGAGATTGGCCCTGAAGATCTCTTTCCTGGTGATGCTTTGGTGTTGTGGGTGGACCACAGCAGGAAGATACCCACGGTGATCAGGGTTGAGATCCAGGATCCGGAGCGCAACTACGAATTTGAGGACAATACGGAGATCGTTTTCTACTTTGCCCATTTAGCTCGTATTGAGGAGGGCGAAAACGGCGAGCAGTTGTTGATCACTTACGATCCCTATGGGCGCCCGATTTCACTTGATGTCCTTGTCTTCGACGAGCAGACGGGAGAGGATCTTACCGCAGAGATTCGCGTCGAGGATCTCGTCGGACAGGTTGTGCGAATGCACATGCGCCACCGGCAGCCCGGTGAGGCAGGACCTAGTGATGATTTGATTGTCGAAATCGGTCTCAATCCGAGCGATCAGCCGCTGGGACCAGGTCAGCGGCCCGAGCCGACCGAGTTCTATGATGAGTGGGATGATCTGGGGGTATTGGGCTTTATCGATTTGAGAAATCGTGAAATTGCCCGCAGGGGTATTCGGATTATCGTCAACCGGGACACTGAGATCTTCGATGAAAATGGAGCTCGGCTCTTTATCGAAGAAGTAGAAAAGGGAGCCTACATTGGGATCGACCCGCTAGCTACCAGGGACCTCGGGGTGGTACTGGCGCGCGAGATTCTCGTCAATCCCTCCTGGGAGGATGATCGTCAATACTACGAGTGGCCCCGATTTACTTCTAATGTTTTCTACGTTGATGGCAATGAGATTCAAACCGAAAACGATCGCTTTTTTGTCGAAGATGCAACATCGCTATTCGACGGTGTAACCGGCGAGGAATTGGCTCTGGAGGATTTCAGCGTCGGTGACCCCATCGCTATCCGCGTTCAGAATACTGATATCGGCGCAATTCTTACCGCGCTTGAGCGCGATCCGGATAGCGCCCGTTTTGGCCATTCTGGCGATAATAAATGGGAGGGGGACTTCGAGGTGTTCTCGGTGAATCGCGAGACGGGCGAAGTTCGTTTCGCGGGGCGACCGGTTTCCTTTATCGGTCGCACAAAGTTTTTCAACCGCGATGGGCGTGAGATCAGTATAGATCAGATCCCCCTTGGCGAACCGATTGTAATCAACCAGACGGTTTCGGCGACGGGGGGACCGCCGATCGCCCGTTCGGTTGAGATCCAGAACTACGACACTTCCTATGATGGTCCCACCTTTTTCTTTACGAACTTCGCTGGTATCGAAGGAGACCAGATTCTTACAGTGGACCATCCGCGTTATCTGGCGGTGGATGCCGAGTTGATAAATGGCAACATCAGCGATATAAAACGCGGAACTCGGGTCAGGGTGCGGGTAGAATATCCTACGGGAC
>DLVK01000570.1:0-3142 GCA_003444235.1 Rhodospirillaceae bacterium | reverse complement strand
CTACAACAATGCGGAAGAGTCCCGTTTCAGATATCTGCAACCGGGCCTGTCGCTGCAATATGAATCACCGATCGCAAGTTCATTTATACTCGGCATGACTCTCAGCTACTTCGCACGCCTCTATGAAGGTAAAGAAATCAACGTTGCCCGTAATCGACGCGATGCTAATTTCCTCGCCGCCCCCACCCTTACCTATAAGGGATTTATATTCGACAGCGTCGACTTAATCGGCCGCTACAGCTTCGAACAAAATTGGTCTAATGACGGCGCGCAAAACTACGATAGTCATAGCGTCGGATTGAACGTTAAATGGGATTATTGATGCGCCTTATATTGGTATTTTCCTTTTGCTTTATCGCGGCAACAACCGCTTCGTTTGCACAATCCGTGATCGGCACCACCTCCGAGGCGCAAGGTCAGATCACTGCACGGGGCATCGATGGCAAAGTTCGTGCGCTCAATTTGGGGTCGACACTTAAGCAAAACGACACCATTCGTACTGGCAAAAACGCAATCGTCGAATTGCTGTTTCTTGATCAAACGGTGATGACCTTAGGTCCAGAATCCGAGCTTCGCTTGGACGAACTGGTTTACCAACCGCGCATTGGTGGGAGATTCCTGACTACGCTTGCCCTCGGCGTCGCGCGATTTTTCTCCGGAGTTCAACCAAAATCCGCCTACGCGGTTCAAACGCCCAATGCAACGATTGGCATTCGCGGCACGATATTCGACGTCGTTGTCGACCGCGATCAGGCCACCACCGTTGTGTTACGACGCGGCATCGTCACGTTCAGAAATCAGTCAGGTGTCACGCGCACCATTCGCAAGCCTAATTTTGCGAGCACCGCACGACGCGCCAATCGGGCACCAAGCAATCCGGCGCGATCAGACCGAGACCTGGAACGAAAAACCCTTTTGTTGAACAAACTGAGTCCAGCTCGAGTTTCATCGAGCTCAGTACGGAAAATCGGTACACCTGGCAAACAAACCAAGGCTACACCCCGCCGCACAACATTGCGGCAACGCAAATCTCCTGTCACAGCGCGCAAGGCTAGCGTCAGAAAGTCTCCCATCAAGACAAGCGTGTTACGTTCCGCGCGAATTTTGAGAAATAAAATCAACGCCCGCAAAGCGGCCAACAAACGTTAGTTTCGGTTAGGGGGTCGGCCCGCCGATTATTCCGTCATCGTGCAATCGGCCCAGTTCGGCGTCGTTGAAACCGAGTATTTCGGCCAATACCCTATCCGTGTCCTGCCCTAGAATCGGCGCTGGCTGAACCGGCTGACGATCGATCCCGGCAAAATCCAACATCGCACCGGCAGCGCGGTATCGGCCAATTCCAGGTTGATCAATTTCGTCAAACAAAGGGCTTTCGGTGGACAGGCGTGGATCTTCAGCAACTGCTTGGGTCACTGATTGATACGGCCCCCAGCAAGCGCCGGCCTCATCCAAAGCCGCGGTAACGGTCGCGAAATCGTGCTGTTGGAACCAAGCACCTAAAACATCCGTTATGGGGTCGCGCGCGGCATAGCGATTTTCTTCACGCTTGAGATCGAAACCAAATTCTTCCTCAATCGCTTTCATCTTCGTTTCAGTGTTTGTCGCCTCAACGAGCACCTGCCAGTGGCGAGGCGTAAATGCGGTTACCATGATCCGACGGCCATCGGCAGTAGCGAAGTCTTGTGCATAAGTGCCAAAAACATGGTTCCCGGTTTTTGGCCGGTCCTCGCCATTCACCTCCGCTTCGCCGATATACCCGAGGTGACTGAGCGTAGCGAACGCCGTGTCCGACAAAGCGAGCTGAACAAAGGCACCTTCTCCTGTCTCGGAACGCTTACGTTCGGCGGCCATCAATCCTTGGACCGCCGAGAGCCCCGCGACCACATCCCAAACCGGCATCACGTGATTGACCGGCTGGTCATGGTCAACCGGCCCAGTCACCAACGGAAAGCCAGCGGCAGCGTTGACCGTATAGTCGAGTGCGACGGAACCATCGCGATTGCCGACGATGCTGATCATGATCAAATCTTCGCGTTTTGCCTTCAGACCGTCATAGGCAAGCCATCCGCGTGGCGGCAGGTTGGTTATAACCAAGCCCTTTTGCGGGCCCGCTTCGGTCATAAGCGCATGTGCGATCTCGCGGCCTTTCTCTTCTCGAACATTGAGCGCGATCGATTTCTTACCCTTATTGAGGCCGGCCCAATAAAGGCTGCGGCCATCCTTGGTGACCGGCCAACGACGATAATCGAGCCCGCCACCGATTGGATCGATGCGAATTACTTCCGCACCCATTTGCGCGAGGCTCAATCCGGCGTAGGGCGCGGCGATAAACGCAGACACCTCGACCACACGCATGCCTTTTAGGAGTTCGTACATATTTAACCCTTCGAGTGACTTAAGACGCGGGACGAAAGTCGAACGCGATGCTGACTCGCGGCGCCTCCGCGTCATATGGAATTGTGCGATGATAAAAGAACGACGGAAAAAGCAGAAGCAAGCCCTCTTCCGGTTGCACTGTCTTTAACGGCACTTCTCCGGAATAAGGAATTTCTGGGGGCGGCGCGCCAAATTCTATCCAGCCCGCCTCAGGACCGTGACCGTCGATTTTGAAGATCGGAACCTGCGGGTAATAGACGCCGCTGACCCAGCCCGACGGATGAATGTGCGCGACTTGATGCCCCTCGCTTTCCATAACGATGGACCAAACCACGAGCTCACGCAGCGGTCGATCCGCTGCAAACGGATGATCGACATTTTTCGCCTGGCCCGCCTGAAACCGCTGTACCGCTTGCCACAGAATTTTCTCGAAATCCGCGAAAGGACCCTTCGGTTCGGTTAGTAAATTGCCAGTATGCTGTCCATTGACCGTGGCATGACTGGTAGGCGCATGTGCAAGTGAAGGATGGCCAAGGATATGATCTACCAACGCCGCATTGAAGTCGGCGAGCGTTGAGTATCCGTCCGGCGCCGATACATGCGTCGCGGCAATCAAACGGTCATAATCTGCCACAATGGCGGCATCGTCCACGCGACCGGCGGCGGCTAACGCGAATGGCCTGAGCGCGAGCATTTCGCAATCATTCGGCGGCGCTGCCTCGCAGAGATTTACAGCCTCTTCTGCTTGGTCCAAGGCAATTTTGGA
>DLVK01000300.1:0-5084 GCA_003444235.1 Rhodospirillaceae bacterium | reverse complement strand
GGCCTCGAATTCGTAGGGTTTTTGAATCCGCCGGTTTGAGCAACCATACTCAGCCAGCTCAATTCGCCGCCGACAGGGTCCAAAATAGCCGGCTCCTGAATTAACAAAGGGTCGCGGTTGATCCACGAGTGCGACCAAACGCTTATAGACGACCCCTGCTGAAATCGGTTTGACGACAAATTCGGTGACGCCGAAATCACGCGCCTGAAGCACACGGCGATGCTCCGCATAGCCCGTCAACATGATGACCGGCATAAATGGATTCGGCGATTCCGGATCAGTGCGAATGCGCTTGACGAAAGTCGGACCGTCTTGAAACTCCATATCCCAATCGGTGAATACGAAGTCGGGATTATGACGCGCACATTGGTCGTATGCTTCGAATCCGTTTTGTGCCGTGATAACTTCGCCAACACTCAACGCGCGCAGCAGTTGCTCAAGACACTGGCGCATGAAACGACTGTCATCGACGACAAGTCCGGTCAGCTCGGAAAAATCATAATTGTCCATGTGTTCCCTAACGACTGCCAGTTCGAATGAACTGGTCCCACTCCCATGCGAAAAATACCACGATGACGACGGGTTTGAAGAAAAAATTGCGTGGCGCATTAACTATGTTCAGGAATCCCATGGACCCTATCGAATCCAGCGACTGCATCGGCCAACTGAAAGCCGTCCTCGATGCGTTTACGCGCAAGATCGCTCATCGTTTGGCGCAATTCCGGGTCATCTCGGAGGCGGGCTACTGCAACGGCGAGCGCTTCGGATGATTCCGGCGCCACTACCAAACCGGCCTCGCCGATCAGGAGTCGAGCATCACCAACATCGGTTGCGACGATAGGTCGCCCACACGCCATCGCCTCGCCGATGACATTCGAAAGCCCTTCACCGAAAGCGGATGGCGACACCAATATGTCGATCGTCGAAAGCAGTTGCGGAATATCGTCGCGCTCACCACACTTTCGCAAACCACGCACGTCGGGCAGAGTTTCGGTACCCCTGCCGATAGCAAGTGCGGTGACACCCTCGAGAGATTTGAGCGCAGAAATGAGATTAGGATAGTCCTTCATTGGATCGACGCGGGCGATAACCCCGATGACGAACGCGTTGTCTTCTATTTTCAAATTGCGACGCAAGCGGCGCCTCGCGGCCTCATCGTAACGAAAACGGCTCAAATCAAAACCGTTGTGAACCACGGCCGTCTGGCGCGGTCGATAAGCAAGCGTATCGACGTGAAAACGAAGACCTGCTTCCGAATTGGCGACTAAACCGTCCGGCCATCGTGACAGCCAAGCGCAAATTCGACGGAGCCAACGATAGCGCGACGCATCCATATCGGAACATCGCACGCCCCAGAAGAGCCGTGTCTTGCGACGACGGCCGGACATCCAAAGCGTAATCAAAGCGGCTAAATCCGAGTGGTACATCCAGCTTTGCACAACGCTCGGCTTTTCCTCCTTTATGAGAGCTGCAAGCCGCCGCATAGCCTTCCAATTCGATTGACCGCGCGACATGCCTAGGCCAATCACTCTACAGCCCGCATCGTGCAACCGTTCGAATTGGGAACCGCCTTCGGTCAGACTAACGATTAGTGGCTGGCTACCCTGCTTGAGCTTCTCCAGTGCCAGTGCCGCCAACATGGTCTCCGCACCACCGGTATCGAGGCCGGTAATGATATGTAGGACCGAGTTGCTATCGGCCGCGCGCTCTTTTGCCGCCATTTTTGGGTTCAGGCCGATGCTATTAGAATATCCGATAGACCAACCGGCCGAACCATTCTTTCATCGCCCAACTCGAGCTGGACAATGCGCCGGCGCTCGGCAGGAGGCTCATCACATCGAAGCCAGGCTTACTGATGAATCCGGTTGGCGCCGCAAGGACTTCGAATCCCTTGCGCTCGAAGGCGAGTTCGGCTCGCGGCATATGCAGCAGATGTGTAACCAAAACGATCCGCTTAACCCCTTCCGCAGCCAGCATCGGCGCTAACCGCGCGGCACTCGACCAGGTATCTTCCGCGCTATCCTCGCGCCACTTCACTTCGATATGAAAATCATCGCGCAACACCTCGACGATCGTACTGGCCTCGCTGCGCTTGGTATTTGGTAGTTTGCCGCCAACCACGGCAATCGGCAAATCGGTGCGCTTGTGAAGATAAGCGGCGTAACGGGCACGAAACAGCGACGATGAACTGATTGAATCTCGACCGTATTCCGGCGCGTCTCTATATAGCCCACCCGACAATAACACGATCGCCTCGCCACGTTTGGCATCGGCAACCACAAGCGCTTTATGCTGCGCGAGGCTCAGCATCAACGAGTTGGAAATCATCGGCGTACTGAACGCAAACAATCCCAGAGTGGAAAGGAAAATCAGCGCCGCTCCTATGAACGGGTGTCGGCGTCGGATCAAGAGCCCGAACAAAATGACAAATATGTTGCCACCGGGCGGCAGAACAACCGCTTTCAGGAGTGCATTGATAAAGAAAGTCGCAGACATATATTCCCCTATTTGGGATCGTCTCTTAGATGATTAGCACATTTTCGAACCTAATCCCTTTTAGGCGTCAAAAAAATAGTGTATGCGCATGCCCCGAAGATGACTCGAATGCGCTGCCCGTCTTGAGCGCGGGAAAATTCGAGCGGAAATCCGATGGAGGAATTCATGTCTGACAATGAATATGACGTCATCGTCGTCGGTGCCGGCAACGCGGCTATGTCGGCCGCCTTTTCTGCCCATGAGCACGGCGCGAAAGTGGTGATGCTCGAACGTGCGAACGAGGACGAAGCTGGCGGCAACAGCCGCTACACGGCAGGTGCAATGCGCTTCGCCCATAACGGGCTTCAAGACGTTGCCGCGCTGGTCGATCTGACCGACGAGGAAAAGGAAAAGAACGATTTCGGCACCTACACCACCGATCAGTTCTTCGACGATATGTTCCGCGTTACCCAGTACAGGACCGACCCGGAGCTTTGCGAAATTCTGGTAACCCGTTCGAACGAGACCATGCATTGGCTGCGTCAGCAGGGCATGCGCTTTATGCCGATGTATGGCCGCCAGGCATTTGAAGTGGACGGCAAGATGAAGTTCTGGGGCGGCCTCGTGCTGGAAGCCTGGGGTGGCGGCCCCGGCATCTGGGAAATGCAGTCCAAGATCGCCGGCGATAAGGAAATTCCGATTCTGTACGAACCTCGCGCGATCGAACTTCTCTATGACGACGAGAAGGTCTACGGCATCAAGTACAAACATGACGGCAAAGTCAGCGAGATGAAGGCCAAGTCCGTCGTTCTATGCAGTGGCGGCTTCGAAGCCAACTCGCACTGGCGCACCCGTTACATGGGACCGGGCTGGGATTTGGTTAAGGTGCGCGGGACCCGCCACAATATGGGTGAGGGCATCAAGATGGCGCTGGATATCGGCGCCATGCCCTACGGCAACTGGTCCGGCGGACATGCGGTCGGCTGGGACTTGAACGCACCGGAGTTCGGCGACCTCGCGGTTGGCGACAACTTCCAAAAACATTCCTACCCGCTTGGCATCATGGTCAACGCAACCGGCAAACGCTTTGTCGACGAAGGTGCCGATTTCCGCAATTACACCTATGCCAAATACGGCAAGGAAATCCTCAACCAACCGGCACAGTTTGCCTGGCAGATCTTCGACCAAAAAGTTACGCATCTGCTGCGTGACGAATATCGCATTCGGCAGATGACCAAAGTGCAGTCAGACACGCTGGAAGGGCTGGTCGAACAGCTGGAAGGCGTCGATGCGGAGCAATGCCTAAAAACGCTTAACGAGTACAACGACTCGATTATGGAAGACGTGCGCTTCAATCCCGCCGTGCTCGACGGGCGCGGCACCAAAGGGCTCGACGTGCCGAAGACCAATTGGGCCAACAAACTCGATGAGCCGCCCTACGAGGCCTACGCAATTACATGCGGCATCACCTTTACGTTCGGTGGCCTGCGTATCGACGGCACCGGCCAAGTCCTAGATACCGACCTCAGGCCGATTCCGGGCCTGCATGCGGCAGGGGAACTTGTCGGCGGATTGTTCTATTTCAATTATGCCGGCGGCACCGGCCTCATGAATGGTTCCGTTTTCGGCCGTATCGCCGGCGCGACAGCCGCAGGCGCCGCAGTCTAACAAACAACATGTTTATAATTGCGGCGTCCGCCCTCAAGGCGGGCGCCGTTTTCTTTGCTCGACGCTAGCCGGATTGACTTCCCAATCCGGCCCGCCGCATCATGCGCGCAAACACCCGGGAGGATTCCATGGCGGATAAAATCTACGACGTGATTGTGGTCGGCGGCGGCAACGCGGCACTGTGCGCAGCGATGGCCGCACATGAGAACGGCGCCGAAGTGCTGATACTGGAAAAAGCGCCGGAAGAGAAACGCGGCGGAAATTCAAATTTTACCGGCGGCGGATTTCGGGCCGTACATCATGGCGCCCAAGACATCAAAGCCATGGTCCCCGACCTGACAGATGAAGAAATTGCCAAATCGGATTTTGGCGAATATCCCCGCGAACGTTATCTCGACGATCTTTTCAACGTGACCCAGTTCTATATCGACCCCGACCTGGCTGAATATATCGTCGACAATTCGACCGACAGCGTCCATTGGCTGCGTTCCAAGGGTGTGCGCTTTCTCGCAAATTACGGGCGCCAGGCTTTTCTCCATGAAGGCCGGTTCAAGTTTTTCGGCGGTGTCGTGCTTTACGTCAACGGCGGTGGATTGGGATTGATCGAGTCCGAATACGAGTTTGCCAATAAGAACAACATAGAAATTCGCTACGAAACCGCGGCCAAAAGTCTGATCGAAGGGCCCTCAGGCGTCGAAGGCGTGGTCGTCAGGCATAACCGGGTAGATGAAGAAATCCGGGGTAAGGCGGTGGTGCTCGCCAGCGGCGGCTTCCAGGCCAACCGCGAAATGCGCACCAAGTATCTCGGTCCCGGTTTCGACAGCGCCAAGGTCCGTGGCACCCGATACAACACCGGTGACGGTATCAATATGGCGCTGGATATCGGCGCCCAATCCTACGGGCAATGGTCCGGTTGCCACGCGGTGAGCTGGGAACGTTAT